>WTHE01000541.1:2560-3785 GCA_011523315.1 Candidatus Binatota bacterium | reverse complement strand
GCCAGACGCTGCCGGGCGGCCTGGAGTTCGGTGCGGGCGGGACTGCCACGCTCGCCAATGAAGTCGTGTTCCAGCAGGCCGTCCGTGTCGAGCAGCACCCGTTCGGCAAAGGCGGCCGACAGCCCGGCCGGGGACAGACTGGCGGTCAGCGCCTCGGCCTCGTGTTCGACGGGGGCGGGCAGACGGACCGGGCGCGGCGGTCTGGGTGCCTCCCGGGCGACGGTCCGAATCGCCTGCCGCAGGCGTGCCAGCCCGCTCCGTTTTGCCGCCTGAACAGGCACAATCGGGACGCCCAGGCGGCGTTCGAGTTCGGGAATATTGAGTCGGAGTCCCTGCTTGTCGGCCAGATCGGTCATGGTCAGGGCAATGACCAGCGGCAGCCCGATATCAATGACCTGGGTCGCCAGGTAGAGGTTGCGGTCGAGATTGGTGGCATCGACCACACACACAATCACGTCCGGCTGGGCCACGCCTGTGCCGCGCCCCAGCAGCACCGATACCGCAATCATCTCATCCGGGGCACGGGCGGCCAGCGAGTAGGTCCCGGGCAGATCCACTACCAGAAAACGGTCGTGGTCTTCGCGGAATTCTCCCAGCGCGCTTTCCACCGTGACACCGGGATAGTTGCCGGTGTGCTGGCTCAGGCCGGTCAGGGCGTTGAACAGGGTGGTCTTGCCCGTATTGGGGTTGCCGACCACCGCCACCCTGTAGCGGCGTCCGGCGTTGACGGACAACTCAACGGATTCAGAGGGGGAGAGGCTGGCCATGACGGACTGTCTTCTTATGCGCTGGGGGCTGGGGAGGCAAGCAGGACACGGGTGGCCTCCTGACGGCGCAGGGCGAGTTGGAAGCCACGGATACGAATCTGGATGGGATCGCCCAGCGGAGCAAAGCGGATGACTTCAACCGTTTGGCCTGGGGTGAAGCCGAGTTCGGCCAAGCGGTGGGAGATGCCGTCGGTGCCGCTGATGGCGTGAATTTGCCCGGATTCGGAGGGCGCGAGATCCGCCAGGGTCTTTTGCATCCGGCTACAATAATGAAATTGACTTTCAATTTCAACTATCAAGACGAGTATAGACAGGAACTTGAGGCAGTGTGGTCAACGCTGGACAGTCTGATATGAGCATGGTAGAGGGGCGCAGGTGAGGAGGCTCCTGGCTATGACCCCCGACTCGTGGACCATCATCGGCACCGGGATTGTGATCCTGATT
Source organism: Candidatus Binatota bacterium (assembly GCA_011523315.1). Classification (GTDB taxonomy): domain Bacteria; phylum Desulfobacterota; class Binatia; order Bin18; family Bin18; genus JAAXHF01. The sequence goes on along the minus strand of WTHE01000541.1, from coordinate 2,574 downwards.
GCGATTGCGACTTC
>WTHE01000541.1:0-2460 GCA_011523315.1 Candidatus Binatota bacterium | reverse complement strand
CTCGAAGGCTTGCGCGAGGCCATCAGCGGTCGCCACGTTGCCTGAGCCGCAGGCAGCGCCCGGACTGAGAATTCCCAAATACCAAGGGGCGGGTTTGAAACCCGCCCCTACCAACATGCATTGAAGCGCCCCGGGGAAATCAGGAGGGTGACTCCCCGGGGCAACAGCAGGAAGGAGGGATTCCCGCTGAAAACTGATGTCCAGGGCCAGCCGACCGCCATAAAAAAGCCCGTGAGGACGCACGCTGTCACTATCCTTTCGGGCTCTAGGCTTACGGCCATTGGCCTCTGTATGTCGTTGAGCGTTCTACTCAGTTGAATTTGATTATCAATTTCAATATAGTTTTTTCTTCAGCTTGTCAAGCCCCCCGGAGCCGACCTACGGATTCTCGGGGCTGAGCGACACCCCACTCTCCTGGACAACTGTGTGGATCTCCAAGACGTTGCTGCCGGCAAACATGTCGGCCGGTGGACGGTTGGCGTGGGCCTGGCGAAAGGAGTCGCTTGTGGTCCAGCGTTCAAAGTCCGTCTGACTGCGCCAGTAGGTTTTGACCAGATAGTAGTCGCCCTTGATGGGCCGCAGGATTTCGTTGCGAATGAAGCCGGGTTCTTTGTCAATCAGGCCGGCCCGGTTGCGAAAACGTTCCTCAAAGTCGGCTTCGTGACCCTTGGCCACCGGGATGCGATTCGTCACAACAACCATGCTCATACGGCTTACCTCCTCTGGGATGTGGTGTGTAATGGATACAGGATCGGAGCGCTGATGCCCGGTACGCGGGCAAAGCTCATGCTGACGCCGAACACCTCGGTACACAGTTCCGGGGTCAAGACCTGCTGGGGGGGACCGTGGGCGGCGATGCTTCCCTCGGACAGGACGATCACCCGCCGACTGAAGCGGGCGGCAAGGTTCAGATCGTGCAGCGCCATGAAGACGGTCACGCCCCTGTCGCGGTTGAGCTGGCCGACCAGCTCCAGGATATCCAGCTGATGGGTGATGTCCAAATAGGTCATGGGTTCGTCGAGCAGCAATACCTGGGGCTCTTGGGCGATGGCCATGGCCAGCCACACCCGCTGACGCTCGCCGCCCGACAGCTGGGTCACCGGTCGGTGGCGGAGCGCGTCCAGGCCGGTACGGGCCAGGGCGCGTTCCACGGCCTGGCGGTGGCGGTCGGGGCGCATCAGAAAAAACGCGTCCCGGTGTGGAAAACGCCCCTGCGCCACCAGCTCCTCGACCGTGAAACCGACCGGAGCCTGGGCGCCCTGGGCCACAAAGGCGAGCTGGCGGGCGATGTGCCGGGAAGACAGGCTGCGCAGCGCCTTGCCCCACAGCGCGATGTCGCCCCGCTGGCTGGGAATCAGGCCGATGAGTGCCTTGAGCAGGGTCGATTTGCCCGAGCCGTTCGGGCCCAGCAGAGACACGACTTCTCCGGCTCGGATGGACAGCGACACGTCGCGCAGGACCGTCCGCCGGCCATACCCGGCGTACAGCCCGCTGGCCGTTATCGGCGCCGTATCGGTCATAGTCCTCTCCGCAGTATCCACAGAAAATACGGCGCCCCCAGCAGGGCCAACAGCAGGCCGACCGGAATCTCGAGCGGGGCAAACAGGGTGCGTGCGCTGAGATCGGCCGTGACCACCAGCCCGGCCCCGACCAGGGCTGCGGTGGGCAGCAGAAAGCGATGATCGGCGCCGACCAGGAGCCGGCACAGATGGGGCACGACCAGCCCGACAAATCCGATCAGCCCGGCCACGCTGACCACGCCGGCGGCCAGCCCGGCGGCCAGCGCCGACAACCCCAGCCGGGTCAGGGTCACCGGCAGCCCCAGGGCTGCGGCCTGCTCTTCGCCGAGCAGCAGCAGGTTCAGCTGGCGGGCGCAAAAAAAGACCGGCAGGCCGGCGGCGCAGGCATACGGCCACAGCAAGCCGACCTGGGGCCAGCTGCGGCCGCTCAGCGTGCCGGCCAGCCACGGCAGCACGGCCGGCACCCGTTCGCTGTACAACAGCATCAGCAGCGACATGAGCGAGGCCAGGGCGGTGTTGAGCGCCACCCCGGCCAGGATGACCCGCAGCGGAAAGATCGTGCCGTCCTTCCAGGCAATGCCATAGATGAGCAGCGCGACTCCCAGCCCGCCGAGCGTAGCCCCGAGCGGCAACCAGCCGGTCATATGGGGAAAGAGAATCAGCAGGATGACGGCGACCAGCCCGCCGCCGGCCGAGACTCCGATGATCCCCGGGTCGGCCAGGGGGTTGCGCAGGATGGCCTGGAGCACAGTCCCGGCCAGCGCCAGGCTGCTGCCGATCAGCATGCCCAGGATCAGGCGCGGCAGACGCAGGGTCCAGACGATGGTCGTACCGACTGTGGTCTCGGCCGCGGCGGACTGGGGAGACCCGAACAGGGCCGTCCAGACTTCTCCGCCCGACACCGTCACGCTGCCCTGGCCCAGCGACAGCAGACTCACCC
>WTHE01000290.1 GCA_011523315.1 Candidatus Binatota bacterium | reverse complement strand
GGGTGGGGGTTGACGAAATCGTCGGGCGGGATGGTCCAGTACTTGCCCTTGTAGCTGAAGGTGTCGTGCTGCCAAGCCTTGAGTACAATCTCGACAAACTCGGTGAAGTACTCGCGGTTCATAGCGTCGTCGGGGCTGTTGCGGTTCCAGTCGCCGACCGCGTTGAGGTCCGGCCGAATCCGGTAGTTGTGAACCCAGCGGGCCTGATAGCCCCGCACCAGCCCCACGCCCAGCCGGCCCTTGAGCATGTGGTCGAGGGTAGCGATGTACTCGGCCGTCCGAACCGGATTATGGGTCGGCGCGACCCAGCCAATCATGTTGACCTGGAGCCGTGTGCTGTGCTGGCCGATCCACATCGACAGCAGACCGGGTTCGTTGCTGGCCTCAAAGCCTTCGATCTGGAGGTGGTGTTCGGGGTGGCTGAAGCCCGCATAGCCGGCCTCGTCGGCAAAGCTGACGTACTCGGCCACCTCGTCGAGCATGCGCTGGTAGAGTTCCGGGCGCTTACCGGCCATGCCCGCTTCGAGCTCGTGCCGCCGACCGAGCGTCGCGTAGATGAACAGGTGAAACTTCATAGTCACTCCTTCACAGGGGATCGCACAGGACGTGCGAGTGGGGGTGGAGTCAGGCGGTTGGCACGCTGACCCGGACTTCGGTACCCCGGTTCCGGGCGCTCGAGACCTGCAGAGTCCCGCCACAGGCTTCGGCCCGCTCGCGCATGTAGAGCAGGCTGTACTGACCGTGCGGATACTGTTCGAGATGGTCGCCGTGACCGTCGTCCTTGATCAGCAGCGACACCCCTTTGTGCTCCTGGACGACAGCGATCTCGACGTGCGCGGCGTTGGCGTGCCTGCCGATGTGCTCAAGCGCTTCCTGGGTAATCCGAAACAGGCTGAGGGTGGCGGCGGACGCCAGGGGCAAGACCGCGTCGTCAGCCTGAACGGTGACCCGAAACAGGGACTTCTGGCGTAGCTTATTCACATACTCTTGAAGCGCCGCCACAAAGCCGAAATCGTCCAGCGTGGCCGGCCGCAACTCGTCCATCAGGCTCCGCACCGCAGCCGCCATGGCGTCCAGCTCAGCGACCAGGCGCTGGATCTGTTCCTCGGCCTCGGGCACCCGCTGGAGAAACAGGTCTTTGCTGCGCCGAAAGTCCTGGAGGACGCTGAACAGCTTCTCGCCGAGTTGGGCCTGCCACTCCTCAACCAGACGCTTGCGTTCCTCTTCCCGGGTGCCGATGACCGTATGGAGCAATTCCCGTAACTGCCGGGTTTCTCTTTCGATCCCCTCGTACAGCTGGGCGTTTTCAATGGCCAGGGCGGTGTGCTGGGCCACATTGGTCAGCAGCCCGACCGTCTCGGCCGGAAAGCCTTCGGCCGGGTGCCGATCAGCCACCAACAGGCAGGCCACAGGCTGCGGATAGTCTGGCTGCATGACCGGGGTGATAAACAGGTTGTGCTCGGCGATATCGTGCAGCGCGTCAGGCTGCAGCCAGGTTTGCAGGCCATCCGGCGCGTCCAACACCAGCGTGCCCCGGTCGCACACCTGGCGCAGCAGGCCACCTTCGGCCAGGCTGGCGGCCAGCGCCGTGGAGGCGGGCACCGGAAAACTGCCGGCGACCGCGATGCGTTCGGCCTGTCCGCTGCGACGGTCGAGCAGAATCAGCCCCACGCCCTCACAGGCCAGCAGACGCTCCAGCGTGTCAACCAGCTGCTGCATGACCGTGTCAACATCCAGGCTGCCGAGCGCGCGGTTGACGCTCCACAGCTGTTCGGTGGCTTGGATCGATGCGGTCGGCTGAGCGGCGGCGGATGGCTGAGTCGGGAACAGCACGGCGCCGATCCCGCCGGCCAGGAAGAGAGAGGCGATCTGGGGGTAGGGAGCGATACCGGTGCCGGTAGCGGACAGCAGAGCGAATAATTCCAGGCAGAACAGTGCCTGGAGGGCGGCCATGACCAGCCCAGCGGCCCAGCCAAAGCGAATGCCGACCGCCAGGCTGATGACATAGAAATAGGCCAACGCCGGGCTGTCGATTCCACCGCTCACCCCGCACATCAGGCTCACCAGGGCGGTATCGAGGAGCGGAACCGGCACGACCAGCGGCCGACCTCGGCGGAGGCGGTAGACCACATAGTGGCAGAAGCCGCAGTAGACCAGGCCCAGGCCAAAGACGACACCTGCCACAGGTTGCAGTGCGATAGCGTCCGGGGCCGATACGAGCAGCCACCAGACCAGAACCCCGAGCCAGCGCAGGCGGGTCCAGACCTTTTCTTGATGGACAAGAGGGATGGATGTGTCGGAGCGATACGCACCCCAGAAGGCGGACTGCAAGACTGAAGGCGAGGTCTTCATAGCGGAGAAGCGCTCTCTTTCTTACTCTCTGTGCGTGCCCCTTGTCTAGGGGCGTGGCGGAGTTGGGAGGCGCTATTTTTTTTGAGCGGGGTAGGCTATAGGAACCAAGCGGATGAAGGCCGGAAAGGAGATGAGCTATGCTGATGATGCTGAAAGCGCATATTGCGAAACCTGCTGACGCCTCAAATAAAGAGTTCTACAGTGTCTGGCTCAAGGAAGCCGAGGCAGCTTTGGCGGCCAAGGAAGCCGGGGTGATCCAAGCCATATGGAAAGTCGCCGGGAAACCGGAGGTGATTGCGATTCTGGATGTCGAGTCGGGGGACGTGCTCGACCGCGCGCTCCAGGGCCTGCCGCTGTGGAAGCTGGGTTACGCCCATATTGTGAAAGACCTGGAATTTATCGCCCTGCGTCCGTATGAAAACTGGGCCGAGGATTTACAGACCTTGGCCCAGGGCTAGCTTGCCCGTCGGGCCCCGGCAGTGATCGCGCGACGGGAGTGGCGGCGCCCGGATTATCCCCTGACCTCCACCCCGGCCAGGCGTTCCAGGACCTTGACCAGAGCCTGGGTGCCCTCATCGCCGGCCCCCAACGTCTCCAGGGCGTGAAAGAGGGTGTGGACCAGGCTGGTGGCAGGCAGGGCCAGGTGCAGGTGTTCAGCCTCCTGGAGGACGAGCCGCAAATCCTTCTGCTGGAGCCTGACCATAAAGCCCGGCGCAAAATCCCGTTCAAGCACACGCGGGGCGAGGTTCGACAATTGCCACGAGCCTGCGGCCCCACCGCTGATCGCCTGTTGCATTTTCTCCAGGTTCAGACCGGCCTTGGCGCCGAACACGAGCGCCTCGCCCATAGCCAGGTTTGTCACCGCCACTGCGATCTGATTGCATAGCTTGGTCAGCTGTCCCGTCCCGCTGGGGCCCATATGGGTGATATTGGCGCCCATTGCCTCAAAGAGCGGCAGGCAACGGGTAAAAACCTCTTGCTTGCCCCCGACCATGATCGACAGCGTCCCGGCGATCGCGCCGCCCTCTCCGCCGCTCACCGGCGCGTCGAGCAAATCTCCGCCCTTGGCCTCGACCGCCTGGGCGATCTCGCGGGTGGCGGTCGGTGAGATGGTGCTCATATCGATCACCACTGTGCCCGGCCGCAGGCCGGCCAGGACGCCGTCCGGTCCCAGGATGACCTGACGCACGTCGGGCGTGTCGGTGACAATGCTGATGACGACCTCGGCCGTCTCGGCAATCTCTTGGGGCGAAGCCGCCCCGGTCGCGCCGTCCTTGAGCAGCGCTTCAACCGATTCCCGGCGTCTGCTGTAGACGCTCAGTGGATAGCCCGCCTTGAGCAGGTTGCGGGCCATGGGCTTGCCCATGATGCCAAGACCGATAAAACCGACGCGTGTCTCCATACTGCCTCCCCGCTCGGCGCGTGATAGCAGTAT
>WTHE01000545.1:1787-3805 GCA_011523315.1 Candidatus Binatota bacterium | reverse complement strand
GAATAATATACGGCCGTTTATCCAGGATACGCCGGATGACGCTCCACTCGCGGGGGACGAGTTGGTACGGGCCGTAGACGTAGGGGTAGCGGAAGTAGGCGGCGGTCGGGTGGGTTTCCAGGACGGCCTGCTCGGTCTGGGCGATCAGATACGCAAAGCGCAGCTCCTCCTCGCTATCGACCACCGGCGCGTCTTCCGGCACCGCTACTTTCAGGCCGGGCGGGAACAGCGCATAGGCGTCCATATAGCCCCGATAGCTGGCCACCCCACCGACCCCGACAAAGCGGCCGACTTTGCCGACCAGGGCTTCGGCCACAAAGCGGATGCGGCCATAGGTCACCACGGCCAGATCAAAGGTCCGCTTACCCAGCGCCTCATCAATGGTTTCCCGGAAGTGCGGGTCGCCGTGAATATGTTCGACCTGGGGCGGTATCTCGGGAATTTCGTGGGTCCCGCGGTGAAAAATCGTGACCTCATAGCCCCGTTCGATCAGGCCATTGACGATAAACGGGCCGGTCGGGCCAGTCCCTCCGACGACAAGTGCTTTCATTTATCCTCCTCACGTTGTGACTCATCCCTTTTGCCTTGAATAAAGCGCCCAGCAAGACCTAGAGCACTGGTTCCTGCCAGAATGCCGGCAACGGTGGTTTGCCCGTTCATAGCAAGATAGACAGCACCACCAATACACAGAACGGCTATCACCAGACCAAACCATTGCCCGTACTGGTCTTGACGGATATCGCCGGCCAGCGCTTTTGTTTCCCAATCAATGCGGTGGGCCTGTTCTTTTTCCGCCATACGCAAAATACGTTCAGCGCTTCCTGGCAACGCCCGCTCGTATCCCCCAAACAATGAGGGCGGAGGGAGAGGACCGGAAAACGATGCGGATTCAATGAGGGCGGTGCGGACATTCTCTGGCAGCTCGTCGAGAACCTCTTTCGGCGGCAGCTTGTTTGCTGCCGGTATAGGGGCTGTTGTGTCAGGAGGCGTGGGACCTGGTTGTTTTGGCTGCTTCATTCACCATTCCCATCGCTCTATACAGATCGCGTCCGATGCGTTCTTGATCCTGAAGCCGGGCGTTTTGCGGATAGCGGGGCGGATTGAACCGTGGCGGGTTCAGGTTGCCCAAGGCCCCGAGACCCCGTAAGAACCCTTTCCAGAAAGGATTTTTCATTCTTCGATACGGTCTGGCTCCGAGTGTACGGGCCAGGTATCTGTGCCGATACGGTTCATCCTCCATCGCAGAACCCTCCTTAGGTGCCCTTCTTCTATCAAAGTGACTTCAGGCTGGAAACCATACAGACCAGCCCTTGTCACCTCTCGTCCTGGGGCATAGAAGTTGTGGTGGAAGCAGACGAATGCAGGCCAGACTGGCTGCCAAACCAAAAGATATCAGAGACTACTACGCGGCTCTGGACGCCTACGCCGAGCAGGGCGTGACGCATGAAGGGGCGGTGCGCTCGGCCTTTCAGAACCTGCTGGCCGAGACCGGGCGGCGGGCCGGCTGGACGCTCATCCCGGAGTTGTCGCTGGGGTCGACCCGGCCCGACGGGACGTTTCGGGACGAGTATTTTCTCAACCGTGGCTACTGGGAAGCCAAGGACACCAGAGACCGGCTTGAGACCGAAATTGAGAAGAAAAGAGCCAAGCTTGGAAGATAAGGACAGAATGGTGCAGCTAACAGTAAGGGTCGAACGCATTGACGACCAGACGTATCGGGCGGCAATTGCCCAGCCCGTATCCTTAGCCACGCAGGGGCGCACCCGTGAAGAGGCGGTGGAGCGACTGTGTGAGTTGGCCAAGCAACGGCTATCTACCGGAGATGTCGTCCAGCTCGACCTTGCTGTTGAAACAGCCCCCCATCCGTGGGTGCCCTTTGCGGGGATATGGAAGAATCATCCCGAAGCTGACGCTTGGCAAAACACCCTGGCAGAGCAACGCCGCCAGCTGGACAAGACGGAGATGGATACATCCTGCTCCAGAAGAGGGACTGATGGGACTTGATGGGTTATCGAACG
>WTHE01000545.1:0-1687 GCA_011523315.1 Candidatus Binatota bacterium | reverse complement strand
AAGAAAACCAAGGAACAGAACTGTTCCGAATCTTCCTTCTCTTCTCGTGCAAGGACTTGGAGGGAGGCCGCATTGCATCGGGCAACGACATCTTGCCAGTGCGCTGCTTGCAGAAAAGGCGACCAGTCCGCCGAATTGATTGGGACATGAGGCTGAACCTTGCCCTCTCGGAGGTACACGAAATCGATTCCAATTACCGCAGTCCTCTTTTGCGAACATTTCTCAACAAGGCGTGCGGCCTCTTGTAGCGAAAGGTAGGATTCGGCTCTTTTTTCTATTCCCCGGTCCTCAGACATCTCAATGCGTTGAGAGATCGTGCTCATAAGCCACCTCGTTCGTCAGAACGGACTCTGCCAATCAGGATCGTTTCGGTCACTGACCTGGACAATATTGCCAGTTATGTCGTTCTGCACGACATAGCTACCATCCGTACGGATGTAAGCAGTTGCCGGGTCACTGTGTCTCTGACCGGGAACATCCGCCTTGTACCTCGTGTCCCTTGTTGGTGCGATCCGGTGCGGACTATTTATTGTCTCGATTATTAAGGCGTCATTCCAGCCGCGTTGTTCCATCTGTTTTCTGATCTTCTTGTCCGTCCTCCAGCGCATTGTTTTTTCAGCCACGTTTCTCAGTTCTCAGTTCCTGGTCGGCTCGGGGCGTCAGGTATTTTGCCCCCTCCAGTGAGGGCGGGTGTCGCTTTCATGCCGACGCCTCGCCCGCTGTCCTAACGCGGAATCACCGGCAGCACCAGGTGGGACGGATAGCGGCTGTCATGAAAAATCGTCTGCCGGGCGGTCTGGAGTTCGCTATCGACCCCGAAGTCGTGGCCGGTGTTCGGGTTGCGGTCGTAGCGGGGGAAGTTGCTCGATGAGACTTCGAGCCGGAAGCGGTGGCCGGCCTTGAACACGTGGCTGGTGGCCCACAGGTCGATGGTATAGGCGTACACCTCGCCCGGTGTGATCAGGGATGGTGCGGTATGCGACTCGCGGAAGCGAGCCCGGATCACGCCCTCGGCAATGTTCTGGGCGTAGCCGTCGGGGCGCAGGTCGATGAGCTTGGCGGTAAAGTCGGTGTCGGGCGCCGAAGACGCCGCGTAGAGGCTGAGAGAAATCGGACCGGTGACTTCGGTATCGTCGCTCAGCACCTCCCCGGTGTACACCAGCACGTCTTGCCGCTTCTCAATCTTCGTTTGGTCCAGCACGCCCATGGCCATGCCCAGGGTGGTCCCGCCCCGAGTCGGAACCGGGTCGTGCGGGTCGTACACATAGCAATCCTGGGGCTCTTCGTTCGGCGCCGAGCCGGACAGGCCGCCGTCGCCGCCAAGGCTGTTGGCCTTCCCGTCGCTGTGCAGATACAGCTTGGTATAGCGCGTGCGCGCCAGCGGCCACTCGTTTTCGTCCCGCCAGCGGTTGTCGCCCATCACAAACAGCCGAATCGGCGCCTCGTCGGCCGCGCCGTTGTCGATGCCCTTGAGGAAATAATCGAACCAGCGCAGCTGCACGTCGTGTAGCTCGATCAGGGCTTCAGGACCAAAGTCGATGTCGCCCGTTCCCCGCGAGGTGGGCTGGGCGTAGGGCAGCAGGTGGGCCCAGGGACCCATCAACAGGCGTTGGTTGCGGCGCGCTGCCTGGGTCAGCGCCTGCTCCCGTAGCCCGCTGTACATGCGCAGGGTGTCATACTGAAACAC
>WTHE01000444.1 GCA_011523315.1 Candidatus Binatota bacterium | reverse complement strand
TCCTTTTCCGTTTCAAGCAGCGCCCGATATTTCTTCTTGCGTGTTCCCCACAGGTCAGCGTGATATACGGCCTGTGAGAGCCCTTTCCTTTTGACCAGTAGGGAGATCGCTACGCCCTGTTCAATGTCGAACACGTTTTCGTCCTTGCCGCCCTCGGGAGTGCGTTCTTTCTTTTTGGCGTTGCCGTGTAGGTCGAGCACGTAGAGCCGGTTGAAGGTCTGCATCAGGGATTGGCGCATCCCCCGGAAGGTCGGATTGTCCAGAAAGGAGTGGTTGGTGATGATGCCGACCACGCCTTCCTCCACCTGTTCCATTTTCCACTGGGCGAAGCGGATGAACTTCACGTAGTCGTCTTGCAGCCACTTGGGGTTTTTCTCGCCCAGCGGCTTGCCGTCCACTGTCTTATAGATTTTGATCTCCTCGGTAATCCATTTACCTTTGTTCTTGGAATGACCCGAGTAGGGCGGATTGCCGGTAATCACCAGGATGGGCTTCTCCTTGACGGCCTGGGCCGCTTTCACTTCCCGCGACAGCGCCGGCAACAGCAAATTGCCTTGTGGTTCTATGGGTTCCAACGTGTTGGTGAGATAGATGTGCAGCCGCTCGCCCCGCTGCATGGCATAGCCTTTGTCGTGCAGGAATTGCGACAGCTTCAAATGCGCGACGGTGTATGGCGCGATCAAGTATTCAAAGCCGTACAGGTTTTTCAGGACGTGTTCTTTCACGACTTGGGCGCGGATGCCTTCGGAGACCGTCTCGAATATCTGGTGCAGCACTTCCAGCAGAAAGGTCCCCGTACCGGTAGCGAAGTCCAGCACGGTCACCCGCTTACGGTCGGCCAGCCCGTGGCTGATGCCGAAGCTGTCCTTCAAGATGTCGTGTACGGCCCGGACGATGAAGTTCACGACCGGCGGCGGGGTGTAGTAGACGCCGCGCGCCTTGCGGGTGGCCTTGTCATAGGCTCTGAGAAAATCCTCGTAGAAATACACATAGGGGTCTTTGGCGAACAACAGCCGTTCGTCTTCGGTGGTACGAAACGCCGGTGCAGCGGTAAAGGCGAGGCCCTCGTGCAGGGCGGCCAAGTCCAGCGTGTTCATAATGCTGAGGATTTCTTCCACCAACCATTTGATGCCTCGATACTCGGCCTGCTCCAACTCATCCAGAAAATCCACCAGCTCACGGATCAAGGCAAAATTTGCGGGAATATAGTTCTTGGCGTTTTGCAGCGTCACCGCAGTCTGCTCCCCGGCGTTCAGCTTGGCCAGGAACAACCCGTAGCCCAGGGTCTGGGCAAAGGCGTCCGCAAACTCCTTGAGTGCCAGTTCCTGGAACACGTCCTGCTTGAATGCCATATACAGGCCGTACAGCTTCCCTTCCTGATGTTCCTTTTCCTGGCGTTCCAATTCTTCCAGCAGGAAGTCGCGCAGGTCGTGGCAGCGCACGGCCAGCGCTTCAGACAGCTTTTTGGCGTCGCCCAGTTTTTCCGGTGGTGTAGAGAGGAATCCCGTCAGCAGACCGGCCACCTTGCCGGCTTTGTCTGGGTCGAGACGGGCCTTGCGGCTGCCGACATCGCTGGGATAGCACAGCGTTTCCCGCTTGATGATGTGGCCGTCTCTCAGCCATATCCATTCCAGGTAGTCGGTCAGGATGAGATTCCTGGACAGACGTTTGTACTTGGTGATTTGGGCGGATTGCAGCACGGCGTCCAGGTTTGTGCCAATGGGCTTGGTTTCGAGATAGCCGACGGTCGCTTCATGGCGCTTGATTTTGAAGTCAGGCGCGCCCAGCCCGGTCTTATCTCGCTTGGGCTCATGGATGACGGTAATGTTCGAGTTCTCGTCTGCTGCAATGACGTTCAGCAGGGTTTCCAACGCGCCACGTAAAGTATGCTCGGTGCCCTCGACGATGTTGAGGTGCGTTATGGCGTTGAAGTATGGTTTGAGCAGGTGCATGATCTCCATCATACAGCGATCTTCGGCTCTGACAAAAGGTTGCGGTTCTCCGTCGGGATGTGCGACGCTGACCTGAGACGGGACCGAGGAGGATTGACCATGACTGTGACCAATCACACAGCGCTCCGCACCGTTTACCGCGAGCCGGCCGCGCGGGCGGCCCAGAAGGTACTGGACCACTTGGATGTGCACTGCCGGAACTTCATTGCCCTGTCCCCCTTCTGCGTTCTCAGTTCTGCGGATGCGGACGGGCGTGCCGACGCCTCGCCCCGAGGGGACCCGCCGGGGTTTGTCAAGGTGCTGGACGAGAAGACACTGCTCCTGCCTGACCGACCGGGCAACAATCAGGTGGACTCGCTCCAGAATATTGTGGACAATCCGGGCGTCGGGTTGCTCTTCTTCGTGCCGGGCCTGAACGAGACATTGCGGGTGAAGGGCAAGGCGGAAATCGTCACCGACACGGAGCTGCTTGCGCCCATGACAGAGCGACGGAGAGCGCCGCTCTCCGGGCTGCGCATCACCGTGGAGGAAGCCTTCCTCCATTGTGGCCGGGCGCTGCTCCGCTCCCGGCTCTGGGACGCCGGAGTCCAGATTGAGCGCTCCAGCTACCCCACGTATGGACAGGTCCTCGCTGACCAGATCAAGGGGGCAGACGCCGGAGAGATTGACCAATCCGAGGAAGAAGCCAACCGGAATCGCCTCTAAGGGGCTTCCGTCACCCATCGTCATTCGCTGCGTTGTCGTTCTCATTCCTCATCGGGCACATCCCGGCCCAACCACGGCATCAGGCGCGAGCCTGGGGGCGCGGCCATTCTGGCCAGCCAGCCGGCGCGCCGGGTGAGTTTCTGTTTCGACACGATAGCCTTGTCCACCAGCAGGGCTTGGAGCGCGTTCAGCCAGCACTCGTAGTAGGTCGGCCTCGCTTCAGGCGGCTGGCGGTCGGCATCGCCGATGGCGGCGATCAGCCGCTGCTGGAACTCCGCCCAGGCGAAGTGACCCCGCTCACACAGGGCGACGGCCAAGGCAAAGGCAATGCCTTCCCACGGGTCCTGGAAGAGCAGCTCTCCGCTCTGCCGGGGCAGGGCCGTCGGTCCGGCCATATCGGCCACCCGCCGGTCGGCGCCGGCGTCCCGAGCCCGTGTGTCACGTCGGACCTCGGCCACACCAATCATGGCGTCTCGGGTGACCAGGCGGGCCAGCTCGTCCTCGCTCATCTCCTGGGTGCCGACCGGACGCTGGGGGAGCACCAGGTAGCGGGTCTGGGCAGTGCTGTTCCAGACCAGGATTTCCCGCTCTGGGCCGATCTCCAGGCCAAACTCGCGCAGGACTTCACGTGGCCGACCGCCGACCCGGGAACGGTAGGCCGGGCTCTTGTACCAGAACGGGGGCAGGCCCAGGACCGGCCACGGGTAACACGAGCACAGGGTGCACACGACCGCATTGTGGACCGCCGGCGTGTTCTCGACCACCGTCAGCTGCTCGCCCTGCAAGCCGCCGAAACCCAGTTCGGCAATCGCTTCGGCGCCGTTCCGCAGCAGCCGCTCCTTGTAGGCCGGATCGACCCAGGCCCGGGCGACCACCTTGGCCCCGTTCAAGGGTCCGATATCGTTTTCGTAGGTGTCCAGGACGGCGTCGAGATCGGCGGGCGTGATAAGCCCGTCCTCTTCCAGGACAGACTCCAGCGCTTTGGCCTGGACCTCGCGCGCCTTGTTTTCGGCCCGGCTGAGCTGGCGCTGGGTATAGGCCGGGGTGGGACCGTGGTGATCGTGCTGGTCACTCATGGGCGGCAAAGTGAACGCTGCTGACCACCTCATCAGGACGCATGATGCGCGTGTACGTTCTCCAGCATCCTGGAAGGCAC
>WTHE01000271.1 GCA_011523315.1 Candidatus Binatota bacterium | reverse complement strand
GGAGGGGCCGGCTTACGACCTGCCGATCGCGCTGGGCATTATGGCGGCAACGCGACAGGCGCCGGCCGGACCGGATGACGCGCTGGTCGTGGGCGAACTGGGTCTGGACGGCAGCGTGCGCCACGTCAACGGCGTCCTGGCGATGGCGGTGATGGCCGAGCGTGCGGGCTATTGCCGCCTCTTTGTGCCCCAGGCCGACGCAGCCGAGGCCGCGCTCGTCGAGGGCATCGACGTCTACCCCGTAGCCCACCTCAACGAGATCGTGGGGCACCTGTGCGGCGTCAGCGAAATCACCTGCCAGAGCGCCACCTCGTTCGATGTTGAAGAGGGGGCCGTCTACCCCGCGGATTTCGAGGAGATTCGGGGCCAGGAGCACGCCAAGCGAGCGTTCGAGATCGCCTGCGCGGGCAACCACAATGTGCACATGGTGGGGCCGCCCGGCAGCGGCAAGACGTTGATGGCGCGCGCCCTGCCCTCGATTCTCCCTGCAGCCACGCTCGGCGAGTCGCTTGAAATCACGCGCATCTATTCGGTTGCCGGCGAGCTCGACGGCGCGGGTCCGCTCATACGCGCGCGGCCTTTCCGCGCGCCGCATCACACGATCAGCCATGCGGGCCTGGTTGGGGGCGGCAGCGTGCCCCGGCCGGGGGAGATCAGCCTGGCGCACCGGGGCGTCCTTTTTCTCGACGAGCTGCCCGAGTTCGGCTCCAGGAACCTGGAGAGCCTGCGGCAGCCGCTCGAGGACAAGGTCGTAACGATCAGCCGGGCGGCCGGCACGCTTACCTTTCCCGCCAACTTCATGTTTGTGGCCGCGATGAACCCGTGCCCCTGCGGCTATTACGGGGATGAACGCAGGCCGTGCAGCTGCTCGATGGCGGCGGTGCAGCGGTACCGCGGCCGCATCAGCGGTCCCCTGGTGGACCGTATCGACATCCACGTCGACGTGGCGCGCGTGCCTTTCGGGAAGCTGACGGCCCTGGAAGGCGGCGAATCATCGGAGCGGCTGCGCGGGCGGGTGGAGCGGGCCCGCGCGCGTCAGCTGGCGCGTTTTGCGCAGCTGGGAAAGGCAAATGTGGTCGTCAACGGTGATATGGGGCCGGCCGAGGTGCTGCGCTACTGCCGGATCGACGGGGGCGGCAAGAGCCTGATGCAGGCGGCGGTGCGGCAGATGGACCTGAGCGCGCGCGCCTATCACCGCACGCTCAAGCTGGCGCGCACGATTACGGACCTGGCCAGCGCGGAGGAGATCGACACGCCCCATCTGGCCGAGGCCCTGCAGTACCGGCCGCGGGGGCTGACATGAATGGGGCAGAGGGGCGGATTGCATCTCGCCGAACGATCGCGAATACCAGGACGGCCAGATACCGAGCGATAACCCAATCGGCTTCAACCCACTCGGAGATCGGTTCAAAATCGTCGACCTCAGCCGGTCGGCGCCGGTGATGGACCAGTGCCCGCTCGGCGGAGAGAAAAACGACGACTCTCTCTGCAGCGAAGGCGTCTGCAACGGATGCTACGACGAGTACATCAACCAGGGAGAATCCTATGCCTGAACCCATCCTTCCTCCGGCGCATGACCCCCGCGGCAATCATTGGAAACCACCAAAGGAGAGTAAACTCGACAAAGCCAGCCGATTCCTCGCCGCCCTGAGCGTACTGATCTTCCTCTTCTCATTACCCGGCCTGAGATCGGTCATCCAACTCTTCATAGCCCCAATCCAGGCCATCTTCTGCCTGTTCGCCTCCATATAGTTCTATGTCGCTCCGGCACGCCCTGTCCGGCAATGGGACAAAAGCCTCTCACGCGCCGGCTTCGACCCTCCAAGGCCGGCGTAAACCCAACGTCAATACCCCGGGCCGCTCGTTCGCCGCCCGGATCTCGAATCCGGGCAGACCGTCCAGCTACAAGGATTCAGCGAGGACAGCCAACCCCTCTACCGTGGAGCCGAATGTCTGCCTCCCAACACGCTGTTCCCTGAAGAACAGGAGACGTCTATGTCACCCGAAGACCCGAAGGACGATTGGGACAGATTAATCGAAGAACGAGACAACTCGCGCAAGTTCGTCCCGGACGAAGAACCTAAGGTGGAACAATGGGCCAGATTTTTTGGTGCGCTGGTCCTCTTCATCTTCCTCTTCGCAGTCCTCGACATCAGCCCGCTGATGAACCTCATCTTCAACCCCTGCGACACATCCTCCTCCGTTCTCAAGTAGTCCGGCTCCATCAGGCCGGCCGTCTCTCAGGCCGGCCGCATTCCTCACACGCCACAGTCTTTGACTTAGAAGACTAACTGGATTTGCAAGAGAGGTTGATGAAGGCACACGAATCTGTTGGAGAGTATGGACAAGCCTCTGAGCTTGGCGGGCCGGACTTGGACGCCGGCGCAGGAGTGGTCATGCGGTTCGAAGAGGCTTGCCGCGCGGCACAGTTGTCGGCGCAGGCAGCACCCTTTCATTGCGCTGACGTCAAGCGCAGATGCGACAGTTCTGACTGTGAGGAGAGGGTGGACCGCCGGTCGGTCCTTCTAACCGCTGATTATGCGTCATCACTCAAGCTCCAATCTCAGCTGTCCGGCGTCGTGCATGGCTTTGTTTTTCCGTTTGGCGGCGCGTTGGGGCCCTTTCTTGGTGTTGTGACCGTTATAACAGCGCGCGTATCCTTCGATTAGCCCTTTCTCCCAACCTTCTTTGTGTCCTCGTTCGTACTCTGTGGCATCCTGTTCCCTCCTGCCTGCCTCGTATCCTCGCTTAAACGCCGCTCTCTTTTCTTCCTGGAGTTTGCGAACGAAGGCCTCGTCTCCTTGCGCGAACAGTTCCTGCCTGCCTTCTTCTCTTCCCCTCTTCAACCCTTCGGCATAGCCTACTCGCTTTCCTTCCTGATAGCCTTTCCTTTCTCCTTGGGCGTAATGCTTCGGTTTCGCATCCATAGGTTCTCCTGTGGGAGAGAGTAGCGGGAACCCCAGATCGGTTGTCAGTGGTCATGGCTTTCTCCCCTGTCAGCGGGGGTAGAGGCGGGTGTAGTGGTAGTAGTGGGTGAGGACGCGCCTGAGGTAGCGGCCGGTCTCGGTGTAGGGGAGTTTGTAGATGAAGAGGGCTTCGTCGGGCGCGGTGTAGTGGAACCAGGTATAGGCTTTGCCGGGACCGGCGTTGTAGCCGGCGAGGGCGGCGACGTCGTTGTTGTGGGCAACGTCGCGCACCCAGCGCAGGTAGTATGCGCCGAAGCGGATGCTGACGATGGGGAAGTAGAGGAGCTCGCTGGAGTAGTTGGGGTAGTTGAGGCGCTGGGCGATCTCCGCGCCGGTGCTGGGGATGATCTGGGCGAGGCCGATGGCGCCGGCGTAGGAGCGGGCGGACGGTTCGAAGATGCTCTCCTGCAGGACCAGGCTGTAGAGGAGCCGGGGGTCGAGCCCAAAGTCTGAGGCGTTCGTCTCGACGAGGCGGACGAAGTGTCTAGGATAGGCGAGACGCTGGAGGAAGAGCGGGGCCTGGGCGGTGCGCTCGACGGGGCTGAGCTCGATGAGACGGTTGGCGGCGGAGATGGCGAGGCGGTTGGCGCCCAAAGCATCGAAGCGCAGCATGAGGGAGAAGAGGGCGGCCGGATCGTTGAAGTAATACCAGAAGACGAGTTCGAGCAGGTACAGCCCTTCGGCGCGGCGGCCCAGCCTGACCAGCAGCTCCCCTTTGACGAGGAGGGGGCCGCCGGGCACAGTCTGTGACTGGCCCCACTGCGCTGCCGGGAAGCCATGCGGGCCCTGCAGCCAGTTTTCGGCGAAGGCGCGGCTGCCGTCGTCGCCGGGGAGGGCGGGCACAGCCTTTACGGT
>WTHE01000484.1 GCA_011523315.1 Candidatus Binatota bacterium | reverse complement strand
CTGCTGGCTCAGGGCCGGGTCCAGGCCGGGCAGGTGCATGCCCATGACAATATGGGTCGTGCGGATTCTGGTGGTCATGCGTGCGAGTTCGCCGCCGACCTCTTCGGGGGTACCGACGATGGGCGCGCCAATGAGCTGATCGGTGACGTTGCGCAGCTCTGAGGCGGGCGGCAGCTGGGCGAATTTTTCGGCGCCGGCAAAGTCCTTGGCCTCGGCCAGCCAGCGGCCGTACCAGCTCAACATGTAGTGCAGGTGGTCCTGGACATTGTCCCAGGCCTGATCGCGGCTCTCGGCGACATGCACCCAGCGGAGCTGGGCGGCGTGAAAATCCTTGGGATCATGGCCATGGGCGCGCAGCGCCGCATCGTAGGTCTCCTGTGCGGTCGGGTCCGAGGTGCCCAGGAAGTGGCAGCCCATGCGGCCGGCCCGCTCCACGGCTTTCTTCTGCCCGGCTCCGATCCAGATCGGCGGGTGGGGCGTCTGGGCCGGTTTGGGCACCAGGCTGATGTTCTTCAGCTCGTAGTGGCGGCCCTGGTAGGAGAACGGGTCCTGGGTCCACATGCCCCGAATGACCTCAATGCCTTCTTCCAGCCGCGAAGCGCGTTCTTTGCGGGGAATGCCGTAGCCCTCGAACTCGGACGGGGCATAGCCCTGGCCAAAGCCCATATCGAAGCGGCCGTTGGAGATGACATCGACGGTGGCCGCGTCTTCGCCGACCCGCACCGCGTTGTGCAGGGGCAGCAGCAGCAGAAAGGTCCCGATCCGCACCCGGCTGGTCATGCTCGCAATCGCGCCGGCAATCGGCAGCAGGGACGGCGAGTAGCCGTCCTCGGCAAAGTGATGCTCGGTCAGCCAAACCGTGTCGTAGCCGAGGTCTTCGGCGATCTGGGTCTGCTTGAGCTGTTCGGCATAAAACTCGGGAAAGGGCTTGCGCCACTGGGGGGGATTACGAAAGGGAAACAGCAGGCCAACGTCCATGACATTCTCCTTTATTTTGGGTGTGCTCCCGCAGGGCTCAGCCGCCGAAATAACTCTTGGGGTTCTCGACCGTCATGGTCTGAATCGTGCCTTCGCTGACCCCGGCCCGGCTCAGGGTCGGAATGATGTTCTTCAGAATGTGGCTGTAGTTGTTGTTGGGACAGGCCGCCACAAAATCGTCCCAGGTCTTGCTCGGCCGGCCCATCAGGCAGTGCACGGCGTCGTGGGACAGCATGACCCGGTCATAGCCGACCGCCAGCAGACCGATCAGCGAGGCCAGGCGCATCTTGTCCGGGGCGATCACGTCGATACCGAAGCGGTCAAAGCCCAGCCACGCCCCGCGCTCCAGGATGTCGAAGTAGTAGCGCATGTCGCCGACCCCGCAGGCATGCCCGATCAGCACCCGGTTGAAATCCACCCCTTCCTCCTCAAAGACGTCCAGCGTCTCGCGGCCGAACGGACCGAGTTCGTCGTTGTGGCACAGAATCGGCACCCCGGTCGCGGCGTGAGCCCGGGCCGCAGCGCGCAAACAGGTTTCCTCATGTTTGCTCAAGGTCGTGGCGGTTTCGGTCATGCCCGGAATACCGCCGGTGGCGGTCTTGATCAGGCCGGCCTTGATGCCCGTCTTATTCATGCCCTCGGTAATCTCGCGAACATAGACTTCGGCAATATCGTCGGGCGCCAGGCTGCGGAAGTGGGGCGGGATGCCCAGCGCCTCGTTGTACAGTCCGGTCGCCATGATGACGTTCAGGCCGGCCTTATCGGCGCATTCCGCAGCAAACTCGGGGTCGCGGCCCAGCTCCATGGGGCACGGGTCGACAAACGAGGTGACGCCCAGGGATTTGATCTCTTGCAGTTTTTCGACCGCCCCGGCGAGTTCTTTTTTGCGGTCAAAGCGCCAGTTGTCCCACTCGTAACCGGGGAACCCAACGGTCAGATGCTCGTGGATCAGGGTGAAGCCCAGATCGTCCGTCGTCTTGTCACCGAGAACTGTTTGCACCTTTGCCATACTCTGTGCTCCTTTCGTCGAATCGCTCCCTGTCAAAGCATACCCCGGTGTGTATCGCAAGGCGTGAGCCCCCTCCTTGCCGAGGGGCGGGGGGACGGCCATAATGCGGGCCGCACATTCCACGAACTCAGGAGTAGAGCGTATGCCAGACACGACCGAGCGCCAGCAGCGTTTCCTCGATATTGCCGCCGCCCACGCCGAAGACTTCAAAACCCGCGTTGCCGAGCATGACCGGGACAGCAGTTTCCCGCACGAGAATGTCGCGGCGATGAAGGCCTCCGGCTACACGGCGATGCTCGTACCCGAGGAACTCGGCGGGGGAGGGGGGTTGCCGCACGACTTCACCCTGACCCAGGAACGCCTGTCCCAGGGCGACCTGCCGATGGCCATTGCGGTGAATATGCACCACATTGTCGTCGGCCTGCTGGCCGACCTGTGGCGCCTGAACCAGCGTGGACAGGGACCCCAGCTTGAGGCCATCGAACCGCTGCTCAGGGCAACGGTCAGCGACACACTCATCTTCTGCGGACCGGTCAGCGATCCCCGGATGAACAGTTCGGTCGGCTTTGCCGGGATCAACGACACGACCCGTCGGGCGACCAAGGTGGACGGCGGCTATCGGATCAACGGCCGGAGCGGGTTTGGCACAATGTCGGCGGGGGCGGATTATGCCCTGACCACGGCCCGCTATGACGACCCGGCTACGGGTCCCCAGTGTCTGCTGTGTTTCATGCCCACTTCGGACGCGGGCGTCCAGGTGCAGACCAACTGGGATACCCTGAGCATCCGCTCGTCGCAGAGCAACGACGTGGTCTGGGACAACGTGTTTGTAGCCGACGACGCGGCCGTCCTGCGTCCAGCTCAGACCTGGGACGCGCTGGCCAATATCACGGCCTCGTGGTGGGTCGCCTCAGGCCCGGCGTGCTATCTGGGTCTGGCCCAGGCTGCCCGCGACTACGCCATGGACTGGGTGGCGGGGCGCCGTCAGGAGCCGTTCGATCAGCCCATGACGCACTATCCGAGCAACCAGCTGTTGGCGGCCGAGATGGAGATCGGGCTGCGCGCGGCGCGGGCCATGCTGTACGACGCACTGGCCGCCCACGACGCGCTGGAGCGCCGCGTCGGGGACGATCTGGTCAACCTGATCGCTTGCTATCAATTTGTGATGGAGAGCAGCTTTCAGATCGTGGATAAAGCCATGCGCATGGTCGGCGGGGCGGCCCTGTTCAAAAAGAACCCGCTGGAGCAGATGTACCGCGATGCCCGGGCCGCTATCATTCACCAGCCGTTCGCCGGCATGGAGGGCAAGGCATTGCTGGGGCGGCGCACCTTCGGGCTGCCGGTCTACACCCAGCCACGTTTTGTGTGACAAGAAACCCATTCACAAGGAGAACGCCATGGCAGACACGACAGCGGTGGTCAGCGCCGCACGCGAGAAGGCCCGCAAGGTTGCTCCCAAGCTCATCGAGCTGAGCGAAAAGGTCGTCTACGGCGATGTGTGGGAGCGGAGCGGTTTGTCCAAACGTGACCGGAGTCTGATTACCGTCGCGTCGCTGATGTCGATGTACCGGCCCGAGCAGCTACGCCTCCACCTGCAACGCGCCCTCGACAACGGCGTCACCCAGGAAGAAATTGGAGAACTCATCACCCACCTGGCGTTCTACTCCGGCTGGCCGACGGCAATGACCGCAGCCACAATCGCCAACGACGTGTTTGCGGCCAGAGACTAGCGCGGTTCCCGATAGGCTGTAGTAGGTCGGATTAGCAGAGCGTAATCCGACAAGTCCGGGCTGTCGGGTTACGCCTACGGCTAACCCGACCTACACGGCTACACATAATGG
>WTHE01000613.1 GCA_011523315.1 Candidatus Binatota bacterium | reverse complement strand
GGCGCAGCTTGCGCCCCTCACGCCGCCTGCCGACTTCAGGGTGGTGATTTTCGGCGCCGGGTTGACCGGCGTCCTGGCCGGCCTCAGACTCGAAGAACTCGGCCTGTCGTCGTTCACGATTCTCGAAAAAAACCCCGAGCCGGGCGGCACCTGGTGGCAGAACAGCTATCCGGGCTGTCGGGTGGATACGCCCAGCCTGTTGTACTCCTACTCCTTTGCGCCCGATATGGGCTGGCCGGAGCACTTCAGTCACCAGCCCGAGTTACTGAAATACGTCAAGCGGATCGTTGCCGAGCGCAACTTTGGTGATCGCCTGCAGTGCAACACCGCAGTCGAGACTATGAGCTGGAACGATGCAGACGCGGTGTGGGAGCTGGACCTGCGGCGCGGCGACGGCGCGACCGAGCGTCTCAGGGCCAATTTTGTGATCGGCGCGACCGGTCTGCTGCGGATTCCAAAGTGGCCCCAGATTGAGGGCGTGGACGCCTTCGCCGGCCCGTCGTTCCACTCCACCCACTGGGACCACGGGGTCGATCTGACCGACAAGCGGGTGGCGGTCATCGGCACCGGGGCCAGCGCCAACCAGATTGTGCCGGCCATTGCGCCCCAGACCCGCGAGGTGCTGATCTACCAACGCACCCCGCACTGGATGCTGTCCCACCCCCAGTACGGCAAAGCCCTGTCCGGCACCGAGCGCCTGCTGATCGACAAGATCCCGACCTATCTGTCGTGGTTCCGCTTCCGCCAGTTCTGGCAGATCGGCGATTCCATCCTGCCGACCCTGCGCATCGATCCCGACTGGCCCTACCCGGAACGCTCGGTCAACGCGGCCAACGACAAGCTGCGGGGTCAGATGACCGAGTACATCAAGGCTCAGATCGGCGACATGCCGGACCTGGTCGAAAAGGTGCTGCCCCAGTATCCGCCCTACGGCAAGCGGCTGTTGCTCGACAACGGCTGGTATCAGGCTCTGCGGCGCGACAACGTGCAGCTGACCTATACGCCGATCGAGCGCATCACGGCCGACGGGGTCACCACCGCCGACGGCCATGAGGTGGTCGATATCATCGTCTTTGCCACCGGCTTCGACACCGGCAAGGTGCTGTGGCCGATCCAGATCACCGGCCGCAATGGGGTCGATGTGCGCGCCCTGCTCGACGACAGGCTCGAAACCTACCAGGGCATGGCGCTCGAACACTGCCCCAACCTGTTCATCACCCCCGGTCCCAACGGCACGCCCGGCCACGGCGGCAGCGGCATCTTTTTTGCCGAGTGCCAGATCGGCTACATCGTCGAGTGTCTGCGGGCCATGTTCGAGCACAAGTGGGCACGCCTGGAGGTGCGCGGCGAGGCGGTCCAGCAGTTCGTTGACGAGGTCAAGGCCGAGCTGGAGCACTACGTGTGGAGCCTGCCGGGCATCAGCAACTGGTTTCGGGGCTCGCGCGACCGGGTGACAACGCTCATCCCCAAGCGCCTGGTCGATCTGTGGCAGGAGAGCAAAACGCCCAAGTTCGAGGATTACATCGGCCGCTGAGCGAGCCGAAACAGTCTGTTATGTCGGCTTACGCCTGCGGCTCAGTCGACCTACACGGCTACACATAATGGTGAATTGCTCTAGCCCGCGTCACTCCCGCCCCTCTTCCACCAAACAACCACCCCGTTCCATCGCAAAGAATGCATCAGAATACGCCGCGCGCAACGACGCATCGCACCGCTCTGTGATATGTCCGTGCGTCTCTTCTTCGCACGCCCTATCAAACCGCCCAACTCGCTCCTGGAACGTTGCGTACATCCGTTGGCACCGTGGCGTCTCTCGCACGACGCGGGGTGGACCAGTCAGCCCCCAAACAATTCGCCCCACGAGCGGCGCAACGAACGGCCGAGCCTGACCATTCGCCGCAACCGCCAGGGAAGGGAACAACGTCCGTCCTGCCGAGGAGAAGGAAAAGGCCAGCGCCAACACCAGCGCTCCCGTGCAACAATACCTCAAACTCACCGCTCTCTTCTCCTCGTATTCGTATTCAGCGGTAGCGTATTGGTCTACTTCATTTTTTCGAGGCGCGACACGTTTTCCTGATTGATCCCGAGTTCCTTGGCTACACGCACCTGCGTCTGGTGCCGCGCCCGGCGCAGGTCTTGGAGAGACATCTCTTCGGCAATCAGCGCTCTGGCTCGTTCCTCCACTTTTCTTCGCCGTGCTCTGGGAAGCTTGTCCATTCTCTCCTGTAGCGTCGCCATCGTGACCTCCTCGTTCCTATGCCACCGATGACAGCCGCTCGACTTTGATGCGGTCGGCGTGTTTCATCGCTCGGGCGAGGTCATAGGCCGCCTGTAACCGGTACCAGGTATTCGCTCCGCCGCCGAAGGCTTTGTCGAGCCGGACCGCCATCTCCGGTGAGATGCCTGAACGGCCATTGACGATATCGGACAACTGCTTGCGGCTGACCCCGAGCTTTCTTGCCGCTTCTGTCACGCTGAGTCCCAGCGGTTCCAGGCAATCATGACGGACGGACAAGCCCGGATGGGGCGGGTTCTTCATTGGCATCTCACGGCCCTCCTTCAGCCGCTTGTCGGCTTACGCTTCGCTAATCCGCTCTACGCAGCTGTTCGTTGGCTAACCGTGGTCATGATCTGAATCATGGTCGTGATCGTCCTCATGGTCGTGCTCGTGGTCGTGGTCGTCATCCTCATCATGGCCGGCAAAGTCGGCCGGAATGAGGGCGCCGCCAAGAACCCAGTTCCGAATGGTCTCAATCTCCTCATCGGACAGAGGCGGCATATCCTGGGGCATGCGCCCGCCGCGAGAGGGTGAATCCGAGCTTATCTTTTCCACCATATAGCTCGCATCAGGATGACCCGGATTGATGAGAAAGGTGTCGGCCAGTTGACGGCTTCTGACGGCGATTGTACCGCCCGGCATGTTGCCTTCGCCTAAATCCAGGCCTAAGACAGGACGGCCGTTGTCGTGGTCGCTCGAATGGCAGGGCATACAGCGGGCGGTGAAGATTGCCTGCACCTCGCGCAGGGTCTCAGCGGTTGTTTCGTCCTCGGTGTAGGCTTCGATGATGCCGGTGTTCTGGGCGGCCAGAGAATAGCGAACCCGCAGGTTGGCCGATGTGTCCATCTCGGTCCCGGTCGTCGCGTTGATGATCAGCATGTCGTTGCTGAGAGCATCGACACCGGTCCAGGCCCCGTCAAGGCTGAAGTTTTCGACGACCTCAACATTTCCAAGCTTTGCAACACTGACAGTGTGCTCAAGCATAACCGGCTCGCAGCCCTCAGCCCGGATCTCGACACCAACGGTATGCTCACCGGGGCTCAGCAGGGCATAGTTGAAGACACCGGAGTAGCTGGTGTCGAGGGGCGCACCCTCCACCGCCATCTGCACGTCTGCGCGCGGGCTACAGCACGGAATGATGGAATCTTCCTGGGTGGTCCCGTCGATACGCAGATAGACAGTCACGTCAGCGCCGTTCGTCGCAAACGCCCAGCCGTTTATCGTCCCGATCCCGGCAATACCGGTATGGTCGGGTGGGTTGTCCAAGAACGCCGTGATCGTGTCCGCCCGGACTGCCGACGCCGTCAGCAGCAGAGCGAACAGGGCAAGCAGCCAGATTCTTCCTCTTTCCATTGTTCTCCCTCCTTTTCCTTACGCGTTGCTGCTCTTACAGATCAGTCTGAACAAACTCGTTTCAGGAGTCATGACGTTGTACTGATCCTTGAGTATTCATGACGCCCGCGGTCCTCTCTCCAGACTGCGCCTTCTTGTTACCAGAGGATTCCTATGCCACCGGTGTCAGTCGTTCGACTTTGATGCGGTCGGCGTGTTTCAGCGC
>WTHE01000474.1 GCA_011523315.1 Candidatus Binatota bacterium | reverse complement strand
GTACCACACCCGACTTCTGGCCGGCCAGCAGGATGCGTCTGCCGTCCGGCAGCTCGCGCAGAATGGCCGACGAGCCAAAGTCCAGATCCGGGCCGCGCGCCTCCGGGCAGTTGGTGTCGTCGCCCGACTCGCAGGCGATATTGAACGCATCGCCCTTGGTAAACTGCTGGGTCCAGATGTTCTCGCCGGTCTCCATGTCAAAGGCCATGATCGCGTCGCTGGTGTCCGAGGGCGGGTCCGAATAGTTGTCGCCGGTCGTCACATACACCCGCTTGAGCTTGGGATCGAGCGTCGGGCTGGCCCACACCCCGACCCCGGACGGTCCCCACAGCTGGACGCCGATCCTGTTCTTGCGGACTTTTTTGGGTTCATCGACCGTGTACGACTTCCACAGCAGCTCGCCGGTCGTGGCGTTGAGCGCGCTGATGCTGCCCCGGAAGGTGCAACACTCGTAGTCGGCCTCGCCGCCCGCCCCCTCTTCAAACGAGGCCATGCCAACGTACAGGCGGTTGTCGTGCAGGGCCGGGCTGGCCGTGATCCGACCGGTCGGATGCTGCTCGATCTGGGTTTTCCAGATCAGCTCGCCGGTCCGGGCATCGAGCGCATAGGCGTTTCGCTCCACATCGCCAAAATAGGCCGCGTAGCGCGGCGGGTCGCTGCCCTCCAGGAGGCCGACCGTCACGGTTGAGCGCACTCCGGCTCCGGTCGCATAGACCCAGTACAAACAGCCGGTTTTGGCGTTCAGGGAAAACACCACCCCCCGCATGCTGCCGATATAGATCCGCCCGCCAAACACCGTCGGCTGGGAGGTCTGGTAGTTCTCGGGCAGGCCGAACGACCACTTGAGCTTGAGATTGGGAATGTCGGCTGCGGACAGGCCGGCCTTGTCCGCCGGCTGAAAGCGGGCGTTGCTGATACCGCCGCCCCAGCCGTTCCAGTTGGCGGTCTGCTCGGACAGGTCGAGCTGGCCCGGCAACAGCGAACAGTAGGTCCACGAGGCGGCCTGGTCGTCACGCGCCGCGCCAAAGTCTTTTTCCGAGATATAGGCCGCGATGGCCAGCCGCTCGACCTTGGTCCGCATCACCCCCTGGAAGACCATCCGGCCGACTTCGAGCGAACGCATGATGAACTCGGGCGGCAGTTTGCGCATGACCCCGAGTTTGGGCGCGCGGGCCACCGAGTCATGACACTTGGCGCAGTGCGCATTGTACAGCGCCTCGCCGTCGGGCTCGGCCACGCTGACAGCCCAGGCCGGTCCGCTCAGCAGTATCAGACACGCGGCAATAAGAATTCCCGTGCGGTACATGTCTTCCTCCTTCACTATTTCTCAATCACGATGCGCCAGCGGGCGCCCTGTTCAGGGTCGGCGTACTCGTCGATGTCCACGATGGCGTAGCCCTCGGCCTCGGCCGCGCGGGGAATATCGCGGCGGCCCTTGGGGTCGTCGATCAGCAGCTCCAACACGTCGCCCCGCTCCAGATATTCGAGCCGCACCTTGGCCTTGGCCCAGTTCAAGGGGCATTTGACGCCGTGCAGATTCATCTGTTCGGTCCTGTGTTCAGTCTTGGCGGGCATCGGCAGTGTACATAGCAGACCCGGGCCGGCTTGTCAGCGCAAAGCGGCCGACGCTGACGGCGGGCGGCTTTTCGGCTATGCTGGGCCGACCTGCCCCAAACGCAGACAGCTGAATGGAGAACGGAGCGGTGAGCGACGAGACGCGACCTGACAGATACACACTGCGCCCGGAGCCCGACGACCGGGCCAGGCGCTTCCTGATCGACTACAAGGAGGAACTCAACCCCTCCCAGTACGAGGCGGCCGTCACCCATAAGGGGCCGCTGCTGGTCCTGGCCGGGGCGGGCAGCGGCAAGACCCGCACCCTGGTGTTCCGGGTGGCGCGCATGGTTGAGGAGGGGATTGACCCGGCCTCCATCCTGTTGCTGACCTTCACCCGGCGGGCGGCCGAAGAGATGCTGCAACGGGTCGAGGCACTCCTGGGCAGCCGCTGCGACCGGGTCACCGGCGGCACCTTTCACTCCTTTGCCAACACCATCCTGCGCCGCTACGCTCAGCTGCTGGGCTTTGCCAACGCCTTCACCATTCTGGACCGCAGCGACTCCGAGGACGTGATCAATCTGATCCGCAGCCGTATGGGTCTGGACAAGAAAGCGCTCCGCTTTCCCCGCAAGCAGACCATTCTGGAAATCCTGAGCCTGGCGGCCAACAAGACCTGCGGCGTGGCGGCGGTGCTGAACGAACAGTTTCCGCACCTGCTCGACGAGCTGGACGAGCTGGGCCAGATTGCGGACTATTACCGGGACTACAAGCGCGAGCGCAGCCTGCTCGACTACGACGACCTGCTCAGCTATCTGCGCGAGCTGCTGCGCGGCCATCCCGAGCTGGCCGAGCGGCTGTCACACACCTTCCGCTACATCATGGTCGATGAGTACCAGGACACCAACCGGCTCCAGGCCGATATCGTCCGGCTGCTGGCCCACTCCCACGACAACGTGATGGCGGTCGGCGACGACGCCCAGTCGATCTACAGCTTTCGGGGCGCAACGGTGCGCAATATCTTTGAGTTTCCCGACCTCTTTCCCGGCACCAAAGTCATCAAGCTGGAGGAGAACTACCGCAGCACCCAGCCGATCCTGGATCTGTCCAACGAAATCATTCTGCAGGCCAAGGAGAGCTATACCAAAAACCTGTTCACCCGCCGCGAGGCCGGCATCAGGCCTGTCCTGGTTGAGGCCGACAGCGAACGCTACCAGTCGCGCTTTGTCGGTCAGAAAATCCTGGAGCTGCACGAGTCCGGGGTGCCGCTGCCCGAGATCGCCGTCCTGTTCCGCTCCAGCTTCCACTCCTTCGATCTGGAGATCGAGCTGGGCCGACGCAACCTCCAGTTCGTCAAACGCGGCGGCTTCAAATTCATCGAAACCACCCACATCAAGGACGTGCTGGCCCATCTGCGGATCATTGCCAACCCCCAGGACGCGGTCTCGTGGTACCGCGTCCTGCTGCTGCTGAACGGCGTCGGAGCCAAGAGCAGCGAGCGTATCCTGGCCCACGTGCTCGACGCCCCCGACCCCTTCCAGGGCTTGGCCGCCTATCGGGGCCGCGGCGCGGTCAACACGGCCCTGAAGAGCCTGGCCGAGGCCCTGCAACAGGCCAGGGACGAGGGGTTGAAACCGGCCGAACAGCTCGAAGTCATCGTGCGCTACTATGAGCCGATCCTGAAACACCGCCACCACGACGACTACCCCAAGCGCCAGAAGGACCTGGAGCACTTCACCATCATCACCGAGCGCTACCGCAGCCTGGACCGGATGCTGTCCGACATGGCGCTTGAGCCGCCGACGAGCAGCGTGGACAATGTCCTGGCCACCGATGGCGAGGACGAGGGGCTGCTGACCCTGTCAACCATTCACTCGGCCAAGGGCCTGGAGTGGAACTCGGTGTTCATTATCTGGGCGGTCGAGGGCCGCTTTCCGAGCCTGTACAACAAGGACGACGACGAGCTTGAAGAAGAGCGGCGGCTGATGTACGTGGCGGCCACCCGGGCCAAAGAGAACCTGTTTATCTCCTACCCGATCAACATCTATGATCGGGCCACCGGCATGCTGCTCAACCGCCCGTCGCGCTTTTTGGACGGCATTCCCCGGCGTATTCTGACCCCGGTCATGCTGATGGAAGACGACGACGAGTAAAGCGGCCCCAGGGCTCAGGCGCGCTCGTGCGCCTCGGGCAAACGACAGCGCAGCAGCTTGGACTCAAAAACCGCGCCCAGCAGCATCTCTCCGTTATAGACCGCAGCAATGCTGGCCGCCGAGAGTTCCTCCCCGCTGCCAACA
>WTHE01000349.1 GCA_011523315.1 Candidatus Binatota bacterium | reverse complement strand
AATCGCCGGTCTGATCAAGGCAGTGCTGGTGATGCAGCGCGGCGTGATTCCGAAGCATCTGCACTTCCAGGCCCCCAACCCTAGCCTCGATTGGGACCGACTGCCCTTGAAAGTTACTTCGTCCATGATGGACTTACCCGAGCGTGGCGGAAGACCGCGGCTGGCAGGGGTGAACTCCTTCGGGATATCCGGGACGAACGCCCACATAGTGGTGGAAGAATACATCGCCCCGGGGGGATTGCCCTACGGAAAGCATGAGCTTGCGGGCTCAGCCCAGGCGGTGACAGTCTCTCTGCCGGAGGCCGTGGAGAGTTTGTCGCTGCCGGAGCAAGGATTAAAGAGGCGCGAGACCCGTTTGCTGCCGCTGTCCGGAAAATCGGTGAACGCGCTCCGGGAACTTGCGGGGCGTTATCTCTCATGGCTGGACGAGCATCCGGAGGATCTTGCTTCCCAAAGCGCCTCGGCAGAGCCCTTGCTCTCGGACATGGCGTGGACTGCAGGCGTAGGGAGGAGCCATTTTGATCACCGTGCGGGCGTGGTGTTTCGGGATACCGGGTCGCTGCGGGAGGGACTGAAAGCGCTGGGGAGTGCGGGCGAGAGTCCGGGGCCGCAAACGCCGACGAAGATAGCGTTCGCTTATACCGGGCAAGGAAGCCAATGGGCCGGCATGGGAAAGGCACTCTACGAACGTGAGCCGGTGGCGCGGGCGGTTCTCGACCGCTGTGAAGAGGTGTTTCAGGCCGAAAGGGGCGCCTCGCTGCTCGACGTGATGTTCGGGGGCGGCGAAGGCAATCTGGGCGATACGGCGTGGGAACAGCCAGCCCTCTATGCCCTCGAGTGCGCGCTCACGGCGCTCTGGTCGAGTGTAGGGGTTCGTCCCAGCGTGGTGTTGGGGCACAGCGTCGGGGAACTGGCGGCGGCACAGGCGGCGGGAGTGTTCAGCCTGGAGGATGGAATGCGGTTTGCCGCGGCGCGGGGCACCCTGCTGTCGGAAACCGAACCGGGCGCAATGGCAGCAGTTTTTGCCACTCCGGCGCGAGTGGCGTCGACGGTCGAGGAGCTGAACGAATCATCTGACAGTGTTGGGCTGAGCATCTCGGCGGACAACGGCACCCACCAGGTGGTGAGCGGCCCGGTTGCGGAAATTGAAGCCATCTCGAAGCGTTTCGAATCGGAAGGAGTCCGGGTAAGACGGCTGAACACGGCCCGCGCGTTCCACAGCGCCTTGGTGGAGCCAGCTCTGGACATGCTGGAAGCTTCCTTGGATAATGTGGCGGTCGAGCCACCCTCCCTCACCGTGGTCAGCAACCTGACCGGCCAAGTGGTGGAGCCTGGCCAGGCGCTGGACGGAGCCTACTGGAGGCAGCATGCCCGCGAGAAAGTGGCATTCGCCCGCGGTGTCCGGACATTGGCGGAACTGGGGGTGGACTTGGTGTTGGAAGTAGGGCCGAGACCGATCCTGGCCACGATGGCTCGCTCGGCCTGGCCGGACTCGGCAGAGACACCGGCGCCCATGGTGCTGTCGAGTCTGCGCCCGCCGTCTGGTGAATCCCAAGCGTCCGCGGATGGCGCCGATTTCACGCAGGCCGTCGCGGAAGCGTATCAGGCGGGGCTCCCGATTCGTTTTGAAGGACTCTTTGCGGGGGAGGCGCGCCATCGCATCTCGTTGCCAAGCTATCCATTCCAACGCGAACGCCATTGGCTCGATTCAAAGAGAAAACAGCGCTCGGGCGTCGGCCACCCCTTACTGGGGGTCCGGCACGAATCCGCCACAGGCGAGGTCACATTCGAGACAGAAGTATTCCAGTCGGATCCGGAGTGGCTGAGCGACCACCGGGTGTTTGGCCGGGTTATAGCTCCAGGCGCGCTCTACGGAGCCATGGCAGCATCGGTATCCCTTACGGAAGAAAGCGGCGCGGTGGTTGTGGAGGACATGCAACTGCTCAACGCGCTGATTTTCCCGGAGGAGGGTTCCGAGGACGGTACCGGTGACGAGGGCCGGAAGATGCAGGTTGTGCTTGATTCTTCCGAGCGGCCAAATTCACGTCGTGTCCAGATATTCAGCAAGGGGAGTGGAGAGGACTGGACGGCACATGTGGAAGGCCACATATCACAGGGCGCCCCCATGCCGGAAGCCGGTAGCCGCATTGATCTTGAAAGCCTCAAGGCCCCCCTGTCGCCAATAGACGTGGCAGACTACTACCGCGCCCGGGCCGGTACGGGGATCAATCTCGGCCCGTCCTTCCGTACGCTCGGAAAGGTCTGGTCCCGGCCAGGCGAGGCGTTAGGCGAGATTTCTTTCCCTGAAGCTCTCGGCCGCAATGAGCTGGATGTTCATCCGCTCCTGCTCGACGGTTGCTTTCAGGTTGTGGCCGCAGCGCGCAATCCAAGCGGTATAGAAGAGGAAACCACCTATCTACCATTTGGCTGGGAGCGACTGTGGCTGGCGGATCGGCTGCCGGATCGCTTGTTCTGTCACGTGCGCATGAGTGAGGTTTCCCAAGGGACGGAAGTGGAACAGGACGAGCCGCCTGAGGTCTGGAACGGAGAATTGCGCATCTACGATGCCAACGGGGTTCTGCTTGGCGGGTTGAGCGGATACATGGTGAAACGCGCGACGCGGGCGGCGCTGCTCTCCGCAGGCGAAGGGGTGAATGAACTGCTGTATGAGGTTGTGTGGCGCGAAAGGACTCTCCCGCCCGGAATGCTGTCCGCAGATTTCCTCGCATCTCAGGCAACGGTTGCAGCGCGCTCGGGCTTGCTCTCAGGTTATTTGGCCGACGAAGGAGTCACGCCCAAAGACAGAAGCGCCCTCCTGACCGACCTGGAGCGGTGGTCTCGGTCCTGCGCGCTCGAGACCTTGGAGAAGCTGGGGTGGGAACGCGAGGTGGGCGTGGCCGTAGATTCAGAGGACCTGCGGCGACGCTTGAATGTCGTGGAGGAGCATAAGCGCCTGTTCCGCCGGATGCTCGAGATGCTGGCCAAGTCCGGGGTGTTGGAGGAAGCGGACGGCGACTTCGTCGTGAGGATCGGACCCGGGGACCCCTTGCCGGATAAAATGCCGCCTGACACCGAGGAATTCGCTACCCGAATGGCTGAGCTATATCCCCACGGCTTGACCGAGATCGGGCTTTTTCGACGGTCTGGCAACGCCCTGGCAGACATCCTGCTGGGCCGTGCGGACCCGTTGACGGTCCTGTTCAGCAGCGGAGACCCGACCCCGGGCGATCTGTATCTAAAAGCCCCGGTGGCGCGTGCGGCGAACCGTCTACTGCGAGAAACGGTTCAGACTCTTGTGGAGGGGTTGCCCGACGGCCGACACCTCAGGGTGATCGAGGTCGGGGCAGGTACAGGATCGGCAACCGCGGCCATCCTGCCGGAACTCCCGGAAGGACGGTTCGACTACATGTACACGGATATCTCGGCGGGCTTCTTTGCGGAAGCAGAGGCGCGTTTCGGAGGCGAGGAAGCGTCGATAGATTACCGCATGCTGGATATCGAGAAGGATCCGGTGGAGCAGGGGTTCGACTCCCACGGTTATGACCTGGTGATTGCGTCCAATGTGCTGCACGCCACGCGATACCTGGATGAGACGCTTGCGCACTGCCGGCGGCTTCTCGCGCCATCAGGACAGATGGTCGCGCTCGAGAACCTGAGGGGTATGGGTTGGATGGACCTGACTTTCGGGCCGCTCGACGGCTGGTGGCGGTTCGCCGATGCCTACCGACCGCAACACGCCTTGGTGGAGCCAGCTGTGTGGCGCCGCGTACTCGCTGACGTGGGTTTCGAGGAAATAGAAGTGCTGGGGCTAGAAGAGTCCGACTCGACCGGGATGCCGGATAAAGGTGTGAT
>WTHE01000103.1 GCA_011523315.1 Candidatus Binatota bacterium | reverse complement strand
GCTGTCAAAGAAAACCGACCGCTGAACGCTGGCTGATCCGTCGTCTCTATATAGCTTCCGCCAGCGCGCATCCTCGCTTCCAGTTGCTCCTTTGCTCCGCGCGGTGTTTCGGGTGCCGGATGAGGGTCGGCGTCAGCTCTGATGCCTCGCTGTCCACGCAACGATTCAATGGCGGCCAGGAACCACGCTTCGTATTCTCGGTGTGGCATGACGACTTCACACGGGACGCTCCCAGACACGTCGGCGGCCCATCCTTGCACCATTGGTCCCAGCTCCGCCGGGCAGTCTCTGTCTCCGTCAAACAAGATGAGAATCCCGCCACAGTTCGGCTGAAGTCTCGCCAGTCTGACGGTTTTCTCCAGTTCAGCCTTGTGTACCAACTGGGAGCGATTCCTTCGGATTGGGCGATTGACGTCAACTTCCCAGGCTTGCGCTTCTTCTATGAGACGACGTAGCAGCACTGGTACTGCTCCTACCTCACCGTGTCCTTCCACGACCGGTTGGATGTTCACGCGAAATCTCCTCAAAGAGTACGACGTGAGATTGACCGCCGACGGGCCGCTCAGCGGCCGCCAGAGCGTTGGCACGCAGCAACTCACCCGCTCCCATCAAACGCTCTCTAAGCGCCGTGCGCGTGGCTTCGGAAACTGGATCGACACGGGTCGCTCCTTTTTCCCAACTCACGATCTTGAGATGACGATCCTCGATCCATTTAGCGTCGAGAATGTCGGGACTGTGCGTCGTCACGACGACTTGCATAGAGCGCCCAGCGTGCCGCAGCACATCCAGAATGGCATTCAGTGCTCCCGGGTGCATGGTAGATTCGGGCTCCTCGACTACGAGAACCGAGGGCACCGGTTGCTGGAAGACTGCGGCAAGGATTCCCAATGCCCGCAGCGTGCCGTCAGACATGTGAAACGCCTCGAATTTCACTCGCTTCGACTTCGTCCATTCCTGCGTGAACTCTAGCGTCAGCTTGTTGCCATGCTTCTTGGGCTGGACGCTGACAGTTTTGGGAACAATGCTCTCAAGAAGCTCAACAACCCTCTCCCAGTCGTCTGGCGACTTACGCTTGATCTCGCGCAGTACACTGGCAGCATTACTACCGTCAGAGCGCAGGCGCACCCCTCCGTCCGGGTCCTGCATTTCCCGCAACGCAGCCGGTTCGATTCGATACACCTGCATCTCCGCCAAGAACCGCAGGACTGCCTGAAACCGTGCACTGCCCCCTACCAGCGGAAGGGCCAGGGCGCTCGCCTCCAGGGACGGTTCCAGGAATCTTGCATTACTTTGGAGTTTACCGCGGGAACGATCGAACCAGTTACAAGAACCGTCTCGCTGTCTCACAATGCACTGCTCACGTTCGACCTTGAAACCGTAGTTATCCAGAGCATGTAGCTCGAATGCGTAGCTAGCCGCACTCGTTTTCTCATCCAGGCCCTCCAGCTCTACCCTCAGCCCCAGGCTGGCCGGACGGCCCTCCGTAGTCTTTCGTTTGCGGACGGTGCCGACGGCAGCAATGCCCCCGCGGCGGTCGAGTACCGCTTGCAGCGGTGAGGCCATGGCTTCGGACAGGAAGGCGAACGCATCGGCAAAATTGCTCTTGCCGGAGCCGTTCTGACCAACCAGAAAGGTCGGATTGTCAAATTCGACCTCCTCCGAGGGGAAACTTCGGAAGCGCTTCAGAAGTAAACTGCGAAGCATCGGGACAGTCATACTCACCTCGGCGCGGCCAGTAATTATGGTGTCGAGTCGGCGATTTCTGGACGTGGCGGGATTTGGCGAAGACGCCACCCATTGTGTCTTCGAAGAACGCACTCCTGTGCGCCAGACAGTGTTCCGCTAGCGCTCCAGCTCGGTGTTCCAGTACGCCGCATCGACCTCGCTCAGATACGGCAGCCACTCCCGGTAGCGCTTGAAGCTGAAGGTCTCGATCATGAACGGCGTCCACTCCGGCTGAACCGGCTTCTTGATCAGCCGCATGCGGGTCTCTTCGAGCAGCAGACCGCCTTTTTTGCGGTTGCAGGCAAAACACGAGCACACCACGTTGTCCCAGCCCGAGGTGCCGCCCTTGGAGCGCGGAACGACATGGTCGAGGTTCAGTTCCGAGCGTGGCAGGCGCCGGCCGCAGTACTGACAGGTGTTTTTGTCGCGGGCAAAGACGTTGAAGCGCGAGAAACGCACCCGACGCTTGGGCACACGGTCGTAGGCGACCAGCAGGATGACGCGCGGGACCTTGATGGCCTGGCCGACCAGACCGATGGTTTCGTCGTTCAAGGATGCCGACAGGGCGCTCCAGCTGTTGAAATCGAAGGTCTGGTACTGATCATCAACGGCTTTGGCCACCCCCTGGTAGAGCAGGGAAAACGCGCGCCGCAGCGAGGTGACGTGGACAGGAAAGTAGGATCGGTTGAGCACCAGCACCTTGGTATTGAGTACACTCATGGCTGCCATGTCTTTCCCGAACGAGCCGTCTTTTCACGGCTTGTAAGTCCCTGACGAACAATAATTTTTCCCGCCACCGTAGCCGGCCCCCGGTGGGCTGTCAAGATTTTGGGGCCGGCCCGACCGGGCAAGAGAGATGAAAAATTCATGCCGGGCAGACGGCCGCCGGGCGCAGCCGGCCTTCACACTGGCGTCGGTTGGCTTCCTTGTGTATAGTTGCGTCTGTAAAGGCGACACCGTGAAGACATCCAGCCATCTCCGAGATGCGTATGCGACTCTCCTGCCCCTGGTCAGCCAGCCCGCCCGCTATACCGGCGGAGAACGGGGGACGGTCGTCAAAGATTCGGCCCAGGTTCGGCTGCGTTTTGCCCTGGCCTTCCCGGAAGTCTACGAGGTGGCCCAGTCGCACCTCGGGCTCCAGATTCTGTACAACCTGCTGAACGAGCGTCCGCACCTGCAGGCCGAACGGGTATATGCGCCGTGGGTGGATATGGAAGCCGCGCTGCGCCAGCGGGGACTGCCGCTCGTCTCGCTCGAGACCTATACCCCGCTGTCGGCCTTCGACATTGTCGGCTTCAGCCTCCAGTACGAACTCACGTATACCAACATCCTGATGATGCTGGACCTGGGCGGTATACCCCTCCTGTCTGAGGATAGGAACGAAACCCATCCGCTGATTATTGCCGGCGGGCCGTGCGCCTTTCACCCCGAGCCGCTTGCCGCGTGCATCGACGCGTTCCTGCTGGGCGACGGAGAGGAAGCGATCTTTGACATCTGTGAGGCGTATCTGGCCTGGGACGGGACAAACCGGACCGACCTGCTGACCGCCCTGAGCCGTATCCCCGGCGTCTATGTGCCGGCGTTTTTCCGGCCCGCCTACAACCAGGACGGGACGCTCGGCGACATTGCCGCCCAGTTCCCCGACCGGGCGCTCGTCCACAAGCGCGTCGTCACCGACCTCAACTCCATCCCCCAGCTCACCCGGCAGGTTGTGCCCAACGTCAACATCGTCCATGACCGGATTGCGGTCGAGGTCATGCGCGGCTGCGTCCGTGGCTGTCGTTTCTGTCAGGCCGGCTATATCTACCGCCCCCTGCGCGAGCGCGACCCGCGCGCCCTGCAGCAACAGATCGACACCCTGGTCGAAAACAGCGGCTATGAAGAGGTCTCGCTGCTCAGCCTCAGCACCGGCGATTACAGCTGTGTGAACCCGCTGCTGCGCGAGATCATGAATCGTTTTTCTGGTCTCAAGGTGTCGGTGTCGCTGCCGTCCACCCGGGTTGACGCCCTCTCACCACATATCCTGGAAGAGATCCGTCGGGTGCGCAAAACCGGCTTTACCCTGGCCCCGGAAGCCGGCACCCAGCGGATGCGCGATGTCATCCAGAAAGAGTACAAAGAGGAGGAGT
>WTHE01000418.1 GCA_011523315.1 Candidatus Binatota bacterium | reverse complement strand
TACACATACTGGTGAATTGCTCTAACAGGGCTCGCCGGTTTTACTCCGATCCCTCCGCCGCTTCGCCCAAGATGAAGACCAGGAAGCCGAGGACGGCCAGCGCCCCGAACAGGAAGGCCAGGCGGCGGTCGGCCCGGTTTTTCCAGGCGGCCAAGGCGGCAATCAGGGATTGCAGGGCGTAGTAGAGGGCGAAGGCGCGTGAAGCGTAGGCGATGATAGCGAAAATATCGGCACTCCAGGTCAGGATCAGTCCGACGCCGCTCAGCAGCGCGTAGGCGTGCCTGGGGCTGATCCGGTTCCGGGTCAGCTCGGCAAGCAGGCCGCCGGAACCGCTGGTATCGGCCACTGCGGCGCTGAACTGGGCGCTCAGCGCCGCCGCCACCAGCAGCATGGGCAGGACCGGCGCGACGACGACCATCATATCGATGATCGCGGTCTCGGTCAGCGCAAACTCGCCCGACCGAAACACGTAGGCCAGCAGCACGATGTAGACCAGGTAGATCGCGCTCGCAATCCATTGCGCGAGCCGCATGGACGCAATGCGCGTGCGGGCGTCATACTCGGCGCCGAGGTAGCGCGAGGTCTCAAAGCCCTGCACCGTGACGATCAGGCCGAAGGCCAGCGTCACGCCGCTCCAGCCACTGACCAGGGGTGGGTTGAAGACGAGCGCGCCGGCCGCGGCGCGGTCGAAAAAATAGGCCGCCAGGCCCGTCAGCAGCCCGGCAATGATGGCCAGCTTGGCGCTGACCGACAGCTGCTCCAGCCGCTCCAGCGCCCGGAAGCCCCACAGCCAGCCGACGACGAGCACCAGGCCGACGACGAGCACCAGGACGTAGACCGCGCTCGTCAGCAGCCTGGCGTGCAGCGCATCGTCAACCGGGGTCAGGCTGACCCCGAAGGCGCCGAACAGGTTCAGATAGTAGGCGACCGAGATGATATAGGCGAAGGCCAGGGACCAGGACGCCAGCCGTTCCAGACGGATTTGCCACACGTCC
This sequence comes from Candidatus Binatota bacterium, assembly GCA_011523315.1. Taxonomy (GTDB): domain Bacteria; phylum Desulfobacterota; class Binatia; order Bin18; family Bin18; genus JAAXHF01. Next base: position 2,866 of record WTHE01000418.1, on the reverse strand, counting down.
CGGTGCGAACCCGGCCGAGCCAGCGTGGCGATGTTGTATCTGATGACGGCGCCGAACCAGTAGCCGCCGAGGCATAAGCCGGCCATGACCAGCGGCGCGTAGAAGCCATACGCAGTATCCAGAATAGGCCCCAGGACGAGGAACCCGCTGCCGATGATGGAGGCCAGGGGCGTGACGGCCGCCCGCCAGCCCGGCGCGGTGGCAAGCCGGGGGAGCAGCAGGACAACCGCCGTCGCAATGACCGCAGCCAGGATAACGCTGTTCAGAACCATCGGAGCTGCCATTCAAGACGAGTCCAAAGTCGACGCGAGGACTCGGGCACCTGGTTTCGGGCTAGCGCGTTTCACGTTGTAGCCATACCCTTCCGTTCTCGTCATGCCGGACGTGATCCGGCATCCATGCTTCGACTTCGCTCCGCTACGCTCAGCACGAACGGAAGGTCGTTGGTCCTGAGCGTAAGACGCAGCGCGCCTGGAGTCGAAGGGCGACATCAGCACCATCTTTCTCTCCGGGTCTTTTTCGGTCGTCGCTCTGTTTGGCGGCGCGCCTCTCAAGACCTGCGCCGTTGCTCTTCATCACCTGTTTCCACCGTCGAGCCAGCGGGTCAAGACCGACCGGACTCCGACGCTTCCGCTGCCATCGGCGCCAGGCTGATCAGTGTCTGACCCGGCTGAGGAGTCAGCGGGGTGTCCGCCGTACACACCAGCAGCCCCCCCGTTTCGCTCAGGACAAACAGGAGTATCGCCGCCTCGCCGTACCGGGCTCGAAACGCCGTGTAGTCAAATCGCTCGCTCAGCGTTGTTTTCTTGATCGTCGCCCCGGCGGTGAAGCGCTCGTGTAATTGGGCGTAGGTCATGCCCGGAGCAAAGAGCAACCGGCCTTGCAACTCGTGCGGCGGCCCGTCCTGGTGCGTCGTGTGATCTTTTGAAGCGAGCTGATAGACCTCTCCCCGACCGAACACTTCGGTGAGGCGTAGCGTGGCAAGGGTATTGACCTCGTCGTTCGGCGTGAGGGCCAGCAAGCGGCCGACCCCACTCATATCAAGCCGGTCGAGCGCCCCGGTGGCGAGGATGTTGCCATAGTAGGTAAGAAGGTTGGCCATGCGGGCGACCGAGATGTTGGCATAATTGGTATCGACCACGACCGCCCGAAAGCCAGCCTCCTGAAGGCTCGTTGCGATAGCCCGGGCCCAGGCGTGGGCTCCGACAATGAGCACGCCTTGCGGGTCCGGCGCGGCGACCCTGAGCCACCGGGCCAGTGGTGCGGCGGCGAGTCCATACACCGCAACCGTACTGATAATGACCAGAAAGGTCAGCGGCACGAGCCGTTCGGCGTCGGCATAGCCCGTTTCGGCCAGGCGCAGGGCAAAGATAGACGCGACGGCTGCGGCAACAATGCCCCGTGGCGCAACCCAGGCCAGAAAAAAGCGCTCCCGCCAGCTCAGGTCGGCACCAATGGTCGAGAGGGCCACCGAGGCCGGCCGCGCAACGAGAAAGAGGACGCCGACAAAGGCCAACTCGCTCAGCCCCATCTGCGTAATGGCTTCGAGCTGGAGGCGCGCCGCGAGCAGAATAAAGAGACTGGCAATGAGCACGACGCGCAGATTCTCCTTGAATTCCACAATATGTCTGACGGCAACCCGCCTCTGGTTGGCCAGCGCAATCCCCATGACTGTTACGGCCAACAGGCCGGATTCTTCCTGGAGGCCATTCGAGCAGACGAAGCTGACGATCACGAGCATGAGCGCCATGGGGCTTTGCAGATAATCCGGCACCCAGTAGCGCCGCAACAACAGGAACAGCGCCCCAGCTCCGGCCAGACCACAGGCGCTTCCCAGCACGACGGTCTTGACAATCACCAGGGCGGCCAGGGAGGTGGCCTGCTGCCCCTCACCGATATGCAGGACTTCAAAGACCAGGACCGCCAACATGGCGCCGATGGGATCGACGACAATGCCTTCCCAGCGCAGGATAGCGCCGACGGACCCGCTGGGCCGGACCGAGCGGAGCAGGGGACCGATCACGGTCGGGCCGGTGACGACCAGAATGGCGCCGAGCAGAACGGCCAGGCCGAGGTCCAGACCGAGCAGCCAATGCGCCGCTCCGGCGCCGACCGCCCAGGTGACGAGCGCGCCGATGCTCAGCAGCCGCCACAGCGTGCGCCCGATTGCCGGGAGTTCCCGAATATTAAGCGTCAAGCCGCCTTCAAACAGAATGACGGCGACAGACAGTGAGACGATGGGCAGCAGGAGGTCGCCCAGGAGATCGTCCGGCCGGACGTATCCCGTAAACGGCCCGGCCAGCAGGCCGAAAAGCAGCAAGGGCAGGATGGCTGGAATGCGTAGTCTCCAGCCCAGCCACTGCGCTCCAATCCCCAGGACAAGGATACTGACCAGGTCAAACAGCACATGTTCAGTCACGCCAGTCCTTGTTGGTATCCGGCACGATCATCGGCGCGACCTCACTCGAACCGGGGCGGCTGGCGCATGGGCGGGCGTGGCGGGAGTTCCAGTTCCACACCGCCCAAGGGCGCAAAGCGGGCGCGAATGGCGCGGGTGAGGTTGGTGGGGCCGGCTTGGCGTTCGACGGCCTCGCGCAGGATCAGGCGCGCCTCCTCTTCCATCGACCGGCCATGCGCAGCCGCCCGGATGCGCAGCCGGGTCTTCACGTCGTTGTCGAGATTGCGGATCGTGATGCTTGCCATAGCCATGCCTGTGTCTGTCGGCGTCTAGCCTATTTAACGATTGCAGTGCAATCAACAGACGATCACCACTACTGCGTCAGTTTGAAAATGACTGCTCCGCCTCACCCACAGCGACCCGCTCCGAGAGGGGCCGCTGGGGCGGAAAATCCCCCTCACTCCCCCT
>WTHE01000398.1 GCA_011523315.1 Candidatus Binatota bacterium | reverse complement strand
TCGAACAGGTCTTTGCCAAGCTCAAGGCGCTGCTGCGCACCGCGGCGGCCCGGACACAGGCCGCCCTCTGGCCGGCGGTCGGCGCGGCCCTCGCGGCGTTCACCCCCGCCGAATGTGCCCATTACCTCGCGCATGCTGGCTATGGCTCAAGATAGCGTGAAACTGCTCTAGCCTCATAAATCATATTCTCCAGTGACTGTACGGGAGCCCACCGGGAGATCTCAACACCACCGACTGTCGAGACTATGCGGAACAAAGGCGAAGCCGCTCTGAAGGCGATGGACCAGGTTCGTTGATACCGAGTTTGGACGGGCGACCCAGGCGGAGAAAATCGGGCTGAGGAGCAGACGAACGCCCCCAGATCGGCTATGAGAGTCGCCTAGGGGGAGCCATGACCGGCCAAGAGCCCATCCTCAGCGAACACCATCTGCTCATCTTTCTGCTCCAGGTTCTGCTGCTGCTGGCCCTGGCGCGAGGCTGTGGAGAACTCCTGCGCCGCTTCGGCCATCCCCCGCTGGTCGGAGAAATCCTGGTCGGCGTCTTCTTGGGGCCGACCCTGCTGGGCCGGCTGGTGCCCGGCGTGCACCTCACCCTGTTTCCGGCCGATCCCATCCAGCAGGCGATGCTGGAAACCGTGTCGTGGTTCGGCGTCCTGTTCCTGCTGCTGGAAACCGGCCTTGAGGTCGATGTGTCGGCCGCCTGGCGCCAGCGCGCCTCTGCGCTGCGGGTCGGCGTCATCGGCTGCCTCGTGCCGCTCCTGATCGGCTTCGGGCTGTCGCTGCTGCTGCCCGACCATTATCTGCCGGCGCCCGAACGTCGCCTCTTCTTCGCTCTGTTTTTGGGCACGACCATGGCCATCAGCGCCATGGTCGTTATTGCCCGGGTGCTGCACGATCTGGATCTCATCAAAAGCGATCTGGGTCTGTTGACCCTGTGCGGTTATGCGGTTGACGATATCCTGGCCTGGGTCATCTTCAGCCTGATCCTGGCGGCGGCAACCCAGGCGGTGCTGGACCTCGGCTCGGTCGTCGGGCTGCTGCTGGTCACGGTCGCCTTTACCGGCCTGTGCCTGACGGTCGGTCTGCGAGCGGTGGACCGAGCGGTGGCGTTCATCGACCGCCAACTCCCCCAACAGCCCGGCGCGGTGCTGTCGTTTGTGTGCTGTCTGGGGCTGCTGTGCGGTACGGTCACGGCCTGGATCGGCCTGACCGCGCTGCTCGGCTTCTTCTTGGCCGGCATCATGGCCGGCCAGGCCCACGCCCTGTCCGAACGCATCCGCCAGATTCTGACCCAGATGGTCCACGCGATTTTTGTGCCGCTGTATTTTGCCGGTATCGCCCTGCGGGTGGACTTCTTTGAGAATTTTGACGTCTTTCTGATCGCCTTCGTGACCGTGGTGTCGATTGGCGGCAAATACCTCGGCGCCTGGCTGGGCGCCTTTGGCACGGGCCTGTCGCGGGTGGACCGGGTGTCAATCGGCATTGCCTTTACGCCCAGCGGGGTGACCGGCATCGTGGTCGGGGTGGTGGCCCTGGAGTATGAAATCCTGACCGTGCCGGTTTTTGTGGCGATTATCTTCTCGACCATCATCTCCTCGCTGCTGGTCGCCCCGTGGCTGGTCTGGTCGGTGCGCCGCCGCCAGGAAATCCATCTCCTCGAATTCTTTCTGCGCCGGGCGCTCATCGCCAGGCTGCGCGGCACCAGCCGCCAGGCGGTCCTCCACGAGCTGTGTCAGGCTGTGGCCGAGTACGCCCCGCCCGCCGAGGGTCTTGATGATGAGCGCGTCTTTGCTGCGGTCAGCGAGCGCGAAGAGCTGATGGGCACCGGGCTGGGCAGCGGGCTGGCCATTCCCCACGCCCGGCTGGAGGGTCTGAGCAAGCCGCTGCTGGTGTTTGGCCGCTCCGAGTACGGCATCGAGTGGGACGCGCCCGACGGCCTGCCGGTCCATTTTGTGTTCCTGCTCCTCACGCCGGTGGCCGACGACGGTCTCCAACTCCAGATCCTGGCCGCCCTGGCCCGCGAGATAGGCCAGGAACAGGTGCGCGACCAGCTGCAACGCGCCCCGGACGCGCAAAGCCTGTGGCCGGTCTTGCAGGACGCGCTGCGTGAGCACCAGTTGGTTCCGGTCACAAAAGAGCCGGCTTAGTCAAGGGGCAGGAACAGGGCTGCCACGCAGGCCGTCAGCCACGAGGCCAGCGCGCCGCCGAGCATGGCTCGCAGGGCCAGGCGGGTGATGTCGCGGCGGCGGTCTGGAGCCAGGACCCGCAGGGCGCCGAGTTGGACTCCGATCGCGGCAAAGTTGGCAAAGCCGCACAGGGCGTAGCTGGCGATATGGGCCGTGCGCCGACTGATGGCCGCCGTGTCCGACTCCAGGAGAGCGGACAGGGACTGGTAAGCGACCAGCTCGGTCGCCAGTAGCTTTTCGCCCAATAAGCCGCCAAAGACCCGGCACTCCTCCCAGGGGATGCTCATGGTCGCGGCCAGCGGGGTCAGCACAACGCCAAACAACATCTGCAAGCTCAGTGGCGGCAGGCCGAGACGGTCGCGCCAGGCGGCGACCGGAGTCCAGGCGCTCAGGGCTTCCAGGGGCCAGTTCAGCAGGGCCAGAAAGGCAACGAAGGCGACCAGCATGGTGGCGATATTCAGGGCCAGCCACAGGCCGTCGGTCGCGCCCGAGGCCAGGGCGTCGAGCACATTGTGGCTGTCGCCCGCAGCCAGGCGCAGCGGTCCGCTCTCCTCGGGCGCCGACTCGGTTTCCGGCACCAGGGTTTTGGCCATCAAAAAGGCGGCCGGGGCCGACAGGACGCTGGCCGTCAGCAGGTGGTGGGTGAACACCACGGCCAGGGCCGGGTCGCCGCGGCTCAACAGCCCGACATACGCCGCCAGCACGCCGCCCGACACGGTGGCAAAGCCGCCGGTCATCAGCGTCATCAGCTGCGAGCGCGTCATCCCGGCAATATACGGCTTGACGCACAGCGGGGCTTCGGTCTGCCCGACAAAGATATTCGCCGCCACGACCAGAGCCTCACTGCCCGTCACGCCCAGGCTGCGCCTGAACAGCCAGGCCAGCAGGCCGACCAGACGGGGCATGATGCCCAGGTGGTACAGCACCGACATCAGGGCCGCCACAAACACAATGGCCGGCAACACCTGGACGGCAAAGATAAAGCCCCACGGCCCGCCGGCATCGAGCAGCTGGGCACCGAACACAAACTGGCCGCCGCGCTGGGCAAACGACAACAGCCGGACCACGCCCCGGGCGAGCAGGTCAACCAGGCTGACGACGGGTGGAAAGGCGAGGAAGAGGCCGGCAATTACCCCTTGCAGCAGGAGACTGGCCCCGATGAGACGGCCCGAAATGCGGCGTCGGTTATCGGACAGCAGGACGGCGATGGCGAGGAGCAGGACGATGCCGCTGAGGCTGATGAACCGAGACATTGGAACGGTCCCGCTGAGCTGAAGCTGGCCCGCAAGTGGTGGACACCTTATTCGGTCGATTGCTCAAGCAGCCTGACGATCTCGGCGTGACCGTGTTGTCTGGCCAGCGAGGCGGCCGTCTGATTGGTAAAGGTATCCTTCAGGTGCGGATCGGCCCCGGCCTCTAGCAGGGTCTGGACCGTCTCAAGATGGCCGCCACCGGCCGCTTTCATCAGGGCTGTGCGGCCCATCGGGTCGGTCACATCCGGGTCCATGCCGCCCCGCAGATACAGCTCGACGATCCGGGTGCCGCCCAACGCGGCGTAGGTCAGAAAAGGCGCCTGCTCCCACTTCAGCCCGTACAGGGCCAGTTCGCGGCGGGCGTCATCCGGGCTCGGGCCGCAGCCGAGCAGCAACAGCGCGCCGAGCAGGAGCCAGACACAG
>WTHE01000529.1 GCA_011523315.1 Candidatus Binatota bacterium | reverse complement strand
GCGTCCACCATGTCCCTGGGAATCAACTCGATTGCGTCCATGCGCTGCGGAGTGCGCTGGGTGGCGCGCACCGCCGCCACGGTTTCGGCAAAGCCGTGGGCGGCAAAAATATCGTCGTAGATCATCGCCCAGATGCTGAACAGCATGGCGCCGGCTCCGATCCGGTAGGCGGTCGCCAGATCGTCGTCGAGCACGGCAAAGCACTGGCCCAGGACTTCGACCTCCGAGCGTTGGCGGCCAGCCTTGCGCAGACCTGCGGCCAGATTCGGCAGGATATTGTCGCCGACGTGTTTGGGCGAGAACATCGGGTTGCCGACCAGGCCGTCGGCGACTTCGCCGGTCAGGGCGGCCATGCGGGGCTTGACCGCCGCCACATAGATCGGCAGGCGCGGACGTGGCTGGGGAGTCGAGCGACCAAAAAAGCTGCGCGCCTTGATCTGATAAAATCTGCCGTCGTATTCGATGCTGCCGCCGCCCTGCTGGGCCGTGTCCATGACCAGACGCACGACCTCGATATACTCCCGCATCTGGCTGACCGGCTTGCCCGCGTCGTGGCCCGCATACCAGTTGTTGTTGCGGTTGGGGTGGGCCACGCCCAGGCCCAGGATGAAGCGGCCCTGACTGAAATAGTCCAGGTCAAGCGCCTCAAAGGCCAGCATGACCGGGCTGTGGGTGAAGGCCAGGACCACCCCGGCGCCGAGCTTGATGCGCTCGACGGCCGGCGCCACCGCAGCCAGCGGAATCAGCGCCGAGTTGGTCAGCTCGCCCTGCCAGGCCGAGTCAAAGCCGGCCTGCTCAAGCTTGCGTGCCCACTCGATCATCGTGCCGGGGGTGTCGTAGGGCAGGAACATGGCGTGTTGCATGGCACTCTTCCTGTATTAACCGGCTGTGTTGTCCGCAGTGTCGAACCGGACTTTGTCATAGATGTCTTCCAAGACCAGCGTACACTGAATCGAAGCCAGGGACACCGTGTCCGTCAGCAGGCTGGCCTCGGAAAGCAGCCACTTTTCTCCTTGCCGCACGTAGTGCTCGACGCGGACGTCGTCCTGAGAAACAAGCACATAGTCGTGGAGAGACGCCAAGCGTCGGTAGTGGGCAAACTTGTCGCCTCTGTCGTAGGCTTCTGTGGAAGCCGACAGGACTTCGACAATGACCGTCGGGTTGAGTAACGTATCGGTCTGCTCGTCGGCAAAGCGAATGTCGCCACACACCGCCACGACATCCGGGTAGGTGTACAGCCCTGTTTCGCTGACCCTGACCCGCATGTCGCTGATATACGACTCGCACGGGCGGCCTCGTAACTGGCTACTCAGCTCACGGCTGATATTCGCTGCAATCAGGTTATGCCGGCGGCTCGCTCCAGACATGGCGATAATATGGCCGCCAACATACTCGCTCTTGTATGTCGCCCGGCGCTCAAGCGCCAGATACTCTGCGGCCGTGTAGTATGCTGCCGTCGCAGGCGACGCCATTGGCCGAATCCTCAGGCAGGCTGGTGCTGACCCCAGGTGTCAAAGTGGGTCACATCGGGCGCGGGCCGACGCTTGACCGGGCCGAACTTGCCGCTGGGGAAGCCGATTGGAATCGTGGCCACCACGCCGTAGTCGTCGGGAATGCCGACCCGCTGGTGCAGCTCGTCCTCGAACATCTGGTGCATGGTCGTCAGGCTGGCGCCCAGCCCCAGCGCCCGGCAGGCTAACAGAATGTTCTGGACGCAGGGATAGATCGAGCCGTACGAGGGTGGGGCGTGGCCGACCCGCTTGTCCTTGGGCACGGCGAACGGCCAGTCGCGTTTGCCGCACACCAGCAGCAGGACCGGCGCCTCGTGCATGTGTTCGGCCAGATGCAGGGCCGAGCGCACGGTGCGTGCGAACGAGGAGGTGTCGTTGGGGTCGGGCGTCATGCCCTCGCCGAAACGGTCGAGTATGGCTTTATGGTAGCGTTCCTGGAAGAACTTTTTTTTGTCCGGGTCTTGCAGCACGACAAACGCCCAGGCCTGGAGGTTCTGGCCGCTCGGAGCCTGGGTGCCGGCTTCCAGGATTTTGCGGATCGTTTCCAGGGGAACCGGATCGGGTTTGAGGCGACGCATCGCCCGCATGGTATACATGGTCTCAAAAATGCCCATTTCGTCAGCCATGGTGTGGGTGCTCCTCTCCGTGCGTTGCAGGTGGGTTCACGGGCGCTCTATACGTCCTTCAACAAATGCCGGGCGATGACCACACGCTGGATCTGCGAGGTGCCCTCGTAGATCTGAAGCAGCTTGGCGTCGCGCATCAGCTTTTCAACCGGATACTCGCCCAGGTAGCCGTAGCCGCCAAAGATCTGGACCGCGTTGGTGGTGATTTGCATCGTCCGGTCGGCGCCAAAGGCTTTGGCATAGCTCGATACAATCGACGCCGGGGCGCCCTGGTCCAGCATCCAGGCCGCCTTATAGGTCAGCAGCCGCATGGCTTCGAGTTCAATCGCCATGTCGGCCAGCATGAACTGAATGGCCTGAAAATTGGCAATCGTCTGGCCAAAGGCTTCGCGCTGCTGGGCATATTTCAGCGACTCGTCCAAGGCTCGCTGGGAGATGCCGATCGCAAACGCGCCGACCTCGGGACGGCTGTGGTCAAAGGTCCGCATGGCCACCTTGAAGCCCGCCCCCTCTGCGCCGACCAGGCCGACCCGCGGCACGTGCGCCTCTTCAAACACAATCTCGGCCGTGTCCGAGGCGCGCTGGCCCATCTTGTTGTGCATCCGGTTGGCGGTGATGCCGGGCGTGTCCGACGCCAGCACGAAACACGAAATCCCGCCGTGGCGGTCGTCCCTGTCCTGGGTCGCAAAGACCACATACCAGTCGGCAATTGTGCCGTTGGTGATGAAATGCTTGGTGCCGTTGAGGACAAACTCATCGCCGACCTTGCGGTAGCTGGTCGTAATGCCGGCGGCGTCGGAACCGGCCCCGGGCTCGGTCAGGGCAAAGGCGCCGAAGCTCGGCTCTGCGGCCAGCTGGCCCAGATAGCGCTTTTTCTGGGCCTCGTCTCCGGCAATCAGCAGCGGCAGGGCGGCCAGGTTGTTGGCTACCATGTTGAGAGCGATGCCGGCGCAGCCATAGATCATCTCCTCGTCGATCAGGCAGGTGTCCATGACCCCCAGACCCAGGCCGCCGTAGGTGGTCGGGACCTGGGGGTTGAGAAAGCCGAGTTCCCAGGCCTTGTGACAGATGTCGAGCGGCAACTCCTCTTTCTTGTCGTACTCGGCGGCAACGGGAATGATTTCTTCCACCGCAAAACGATGCACCGTGTCCTTGAGTTGGCGCTGTTCGGGGCTGAGATCGAAACTGTACACAGGCAGGCTCCTTATCGGTCGCCGGACTATCGGCCGCTGAATTTGGGCTCTCGCTTCTCCAAAAAGGCGTTGATGCCCTCGTCCCCGTCGGCCGTATGCGCCCGGGCGGCGATGGCCTGGGCTTCCAGCTCCATCTGGGTTTCAAGCGTCTCGGTCCAGCCGGTGTGCAGCAGCCGTTTGGCCGCGCCGAACGCGCTGGTCGCCCCGCTGGCCAGCGAGGCGGCCAACTGCCTGGCGCGGTCCATCAGCTCGGCGTCGGGCACGACCTGATTGACGATGCCCCACTCGTGGGCCTCCTGGGCCGACAGCATCCGGTTGGTCAGGACCAGCTCGGCGGCCCGTTTCATGCCCACCGCCCGGGACAGGAAATAGGTCGAAGAGCCGTCGGGCGTCAGGCCGGCCCGGGTGTAGGCCATGGTAAACCGGGCCGACTCCGCAGCCAGAACCAGATCGCAGGCGCAGGCCATGCTCATGCCCGCGCCGGCCGCCACCCCGTTGATGACGCCGACCAGCGGCGGGTCCATGCGCAGAAAGCGGGACACCGCGCTGTGCAGATAGATGGTCACCTCTTTCAGGTGGGCGGCCAGAGGCGCCCCGCGTCCGTGGGCGGCAAAGCTCTTGAGATCCCCGCCGGCGCAGAACATGCGGCCCGTGCCGGTCAGCAGCACGGCCCGAATAGCGCTGTCTTCGCTGCACTGGATCGCGGCCTGCATGAGTTCTCTGGACATGTCGAGGTTGAGCGCGTTGGCGTTATCGGGCCGCTTGAGCGTAATCGTGGCAATCCGATCCTGAACCTCAAAGCCTATGGTCGTGTAGTCCATCCGGTCCTCCCTCAGGCCAGCAGCTCGGCCACCGCCCGGCCGATCTCACGCGGTGAGTCTTCCTGCACGAAATGGGTGCCTGTGACCGTGACTTCTTTCTGGTTCGGCCAGCTGCGGCAGAACTCGCGCTGCGGGCCGATCAGAATAACGCCCGGGTCGGCGTTGACGAACAGCTTGGGGATGGGGCTCGTTGACAGCCAGGCGCCGTAGGCCTCAACAATCCGGGTCACGTCGGCCGGCTCGCCCTCAATCGGAATCTGGCGCGGCCAGGTCAGGGTCGGTCGCCGCGACTCGCCCGGCTCCAGGTAGGGGCGTCGGTAGACCGTCATTTCCTCGTCGCCCAGCCCCCGGATCACGCTGGCCGGCAGGATGCGCTCCACAAAGACGTTTTTTTGCAACACCATGTCTTCGCCGGCCGGCGAGCGCATGGCCTGAAAGATGTTGCGCGCGGTTTCCGGCCAGCTCGCCCAGGTCAGGGGTTGGACAATCGCCTCCATATAGGCCAGCGCCTTGATGCGCTCGGGGTGGCGGTGGGCCCAGTAAAACCCCAGGGCCGAGCCCCAGTCGTGGACGACCAGCGTCACACTCTGTGTCAGCCCCAGGGCCTCAAACCAGGCGTCCAGATAGCGGGCGTGGTCCACAAAGCGGTACGAGCCGGCCGGATTCTTGCCCGAATCGCCCATGCCGATCAGGTCCGGGGCCAGACACCGGTGGGCGGCGGCCACCGGCGGAATGACGTTCCGCCACAAATAGGACGAGGTCGGGTTGCCGTGCAGGAAGACGACCGGCTCGCCGCTGCCGGTATCGACATAGGCCATGTCGCTGTCCAGCACGGCGACGCGTTTGCGCTCGTAGGGGTCTTGGGCCGAAATGCTTTCGCTCATAGAGCTGCTCCTTGTGTCAGGTGCTTGTCTTGGCAATGTCCGCCATCAGGTGGTAGGCCTCGGGCTGCTGCGAGGACACCAGCATGGTCGTCACCCCGGCGTCTTCCCAGGCTGTGAAGCGCTGCCGAATCCGCGCCTCGGGGCCGCACAGCGACAGCTCGTCGCACAGCTCGTCCGGCACCGTGGCCGTGGCCTCGGCCTTGTGGCCGGCCAGATACAGCTCCTGAATGCGCGCCGCCGCGTCGCCGTAGCCGTACTTGGTCACCATCTCGTTGTGGAAGTTCTTGTTGCGGGCGCCCATGCCGCCGACGTACAGGGCCAGGGTCGGCTTGATCTTGGCCAGGCAGGCTTTGACATCGTCACCGATAATCACCGTGCAGCCGGCCGCAATATCCCAGTCCTTCCACGACTTGCCGCTGCCGGCGCGTCGAAAGCCGTCTTCAATGCCCTCGCTATACATGCCCACGCGCTGGGGCGAGAACCAGATCGGCAGCCAGCCGTCGGCCACCTCGGCCGTCAACCGTACGCTGCGCGGCTGCATGGTGGCCAGATAGACCGGCAGTTGGCGGGTGTGCAGGATGGATTTCAGCGGTTTGCCCAGACCGGTCGCTCCCGGTCCTTGGTAGGGCAGCTGATAGGCTTTGCCGTCCAGGCTGACCGGCTCCTCCCGAGCCCAGATCTTGCGCAGAATCTCGACGTACTCGCGCAGCCGGGCCACCGGCTTGTCGTACGGCGTGCCGTGCCAGCCCTCAATGACCTGTGGACCCGACAGCCCCAGACCGACCAGAACCCGGCCCTCGGACAGGGCGTCGAGGGTTGACATGGTCATCGCGCACATGGCCGGGGTGCGTCCGGCCAGCTGCATGATGCCGGTGCCGAGTTTCAGCCGCGTCGTCTTGGCCGCCAGGTAGGCCAGCGGGGTCACCGCGTCCGAGCCGTAGGCTTCGGCGCTCCATACCGAGTCATAGCCGAGCCGCTCGGCCTCAAGAATATGTTCCATCGGCAGCCGAACCTGGCCGCCGGAGTAGCCGATCCCAATACCCAGTTTCATACCCAACCCCTTTGCTGCGTGTCAGTTGCTGGGCCTACCGCTATCGGTGGGCTGACGGGGAGTCAAGCCGGGGGGGTATCCGAGTCGGATTTTCGGGCGCGGCTTTCGATTGACACCAGACCCCGCAATGACCGAAAATGGAACGTATGAACGAATCAATCAATACCAAACAGCTGCGGTCCCGCTTGGGCAGCTATCTGACCCAGGTCGAGCAAGGTCTCACCCTGGTTGTGACTCGGCAAGGACAGGCCATTGCCGAGCTGCGGCCCTACGGGGGAGCCCAGGAGCAAAACGGCCATGCCGAACCGGACGCCGCACCCCCGGCCGACCCGCCATCCATGCCGCCAAGCATGAGCGCGCTGGGTCTGACCGCCTATCAGTACAATCTCGACAAACCTGAAGAACCGACACCTGACGATCCTGCGGCGGAGCAGGCCGAGCAAGACGGTCCCGCCGAACCGCTTGAGGCGGACAGCGCCAAGCCTCCCCCTCCTTCGCCGCCGGCCAAGCGTCGCCGGTCCCGCAAGCCAAAGACCGCCAAACGGGCGAGGACATGATGGACGGTCGGCTTGTGGGTACGAACAGGCTCTCGGCGGGTTGGGCTGCTCGGCAAGATGTTCGCCGCCCGCATTCAGTGTCCGGGCTATGTGGGGGGACAGGCATTCGTCGATGAACAGCCGCATGCGGTGTCATAGGCTTTGTCGTGCCGCGTTGCGCCAGGGCCGACCGCCCGGTCGGCCCCTCAAGGGATGTGCCCGGGCGAAAATCGCCGCTGCCTCGAACGCATCGCGTGGGATGTCAGGATTATCGGCGACGAGGTCGGCGATGCTGTCGCCATTTTGCAGGCGCCCCAGCACTGCATAGACGCTTATCCGGGTGCCGCGTATCACCGGCGTACCGCCGAGGATGTCCGTATCGGACACGATGTAGGCGTCGCGCGATTCCTTGTAGCGCACGGCCGTCTCGAAAACCTCGCCGGCCAGTTCGTTCACATGCAGGACGGCGCCCGGCGAAAATTCGATTGGCTCAAGTGCCGTGGGATCGAGACGGACAAGCCGCGTCCATAGCGCCTTTTTGTGACGCACGGGCAAATCTATGAGATTTGCCGACTTCAAGGCTGCGAAATAGGCCACCGCCTGTAACGGCACATAGCGCGTTGAGCCGCCACGCAGGCGCGCGGGGCGGGTCAGCGTGTGCATCACCTGCGCCTCCACCGCCTTCTCTACGGTTGTTTTGGTGACGCCGGCCAGTTCGGCCGCTTCGCGCAGGGTGAGATCAGACGAGAGTGCCATAATTCGCTCCTGTTCTGGAACGAATATAAGGTAGAGCCGTGCTGACCGCAAGCTACACGCTACAGGCGGCGCTCCAGCGCCCACAGGATCAGCTCGGTGACCCCGTCCTCGCCCCATTCGCCGGAGTCGAGCTGTAGATGGTAGCCCTGGGGGTCGCGCCATTCGGCCTGGTAGCAGTTGTGGACATAGTCGGTCCGCAGCTTGTCCATGCCGGCAATCCGCCGCTCGGCCTCTGTATGGGTCAGTTTTTCGACCTCCATGGCGCGCTCGATACGCGCCTCCATGGGGGCGAACACAAAGACGTGCAGGGTATTCGGTCGCTCGGCCAGAATATAGTTGCTGGCCCGCCCGACAATGATCGCCTTGCCCTCTTTGGCGACATCTTCGATCAGCCTGCGGGTCAGCCGGGCCAGCTGCGTATCGCTCAGGCGCAGCGGGGGAGGAATGTTATAGGCGGTCTCAAAGCCACCCACGCCAAAAAAGCCGACTGCCCGCTCGATGAATGAGCCGACCCGCTCGTCTTTGTTTTCCACATAGCCTTCGGCAACGTGTTGCTGCGAGGCAATCGCCCGCACGATCTCTTTATCCCAGACTGACCAGCCCAGCCGCTGACCGAGTGCACGGGCGATGAGGCTGCCGCCGCTCCCGTACTGGTGCGACAGGGTGAGCATCGGCGCTGTCGTGGTCATGGTGTGTTCCTTTCGTGTGTCATCCGCCACGCTGGACCTTCAGGCGCTGCTGACTCTCGCTAGCAAGCAAACACGCACAGTGCAAGTACAGATATCCGGGCCTGTGTATCCCGCGCCTGCGGTCTGATTTACACTTGAGGGAGCGCCCGCTCCCCCAGACCCTCGCAGATCTTCGGCGTGCGCAGGAAAGGCGTGGCATGCGATACATCCTGGCCCTCGATCAGGGCACGAGCAGCTCACGGGCGGTTGTGGTTGACCGGGCCGGTCGTGTTCGAGCCGTGGCCCAGCGCGAGCTGACTCCGGTCTATCCCCAACCCGGCTGGGTCGAGCAGGACCCGAACGAAATCTGGGCTTCACAGGCGGCGGTGGTGAGTGAAGTCCTCCAGGCCGCCCGGCTGTCGGGCGCCGACATCGTCGCCGTGGGAATCAGTAACCAGCGCGAGACGACTATTGTCTGGGATCGGCAGACCGGACAGCCAATCTGGAATGCCATTGTGTGGCAAGACCGGCGTACCGCCGAGCTGTGCGGCCGGCTGCGGGACGAGGGCCGGGCAGACCTGTTCCGGCGCAAAACCGGTCTGGTCCTGGACGCCTACTTTTCGGGCACCAAGCTGGCCTGGCTGCTCGACCGGGTGCCGGACGCCCGGCGTCGGGCCGAACAGGGGCGGCTGGCCTTTGGCACGGTTGACAGCTGGCTGGTGTGGCAGCTGACTAGGGGGCGGGCTCACCTGACCGATGTGACCAACGCCTCGCGGACCCTGTTGTTCAACATCCATACCGGCGAGTGGGATGCCGAGCTGCTCGAAGTCCTGAACATTCCGCCCGGCCTGCTGCCCGAGGTGCGGCCCTCAAGCCAGGTGTCTGCCGAGACTGCGACCGAGCTGTGGGGAGCGGCCATCCCAATCGCCGGCCTGGCCGGCGACCAGCAGGCGGCCCTGTTCGGCCAGCGCTGCCATACGCCGGGCACGGTCAAGAACACGTATGGCACGGGCTGTTTTCTACTCATGCCGACCGGCACCCAGGCGGTCCGCTCCGAGCATCGTCTGCTGACCACCCCGGCCTGGCAGCTCAGCGGACGGACGCTCTACGCGCTTGAGGGCAGCGTGTTTATCGGCGGGGCGGTCGTCCAGTGGCTGCGCGACGGCCTGGGAATGATCAGTGTCTCGGCCGAGGTTGAGCCCCTGGCCGCCAGCGTGCCCGACACCGGCGGCGTGTACCTGGTGCCGGCGTTTGCCGGGCTCGGCGCGCCGCACTGGGACCCCTACGCTCGTGGCACCCTGGTCGGCTTGACGCGGGGAACGAGCGCCGCCCACATCGCCCGCGCCGCACTCGAAAGCATCGCCTATCAGTCGCGTGATGTGGTCGCCGCCATGGAGGCCGACGCCGGGCTGAGCCTGACCGAGCTGCGGGTTGACGGCGGGGCAACGGCCAACAATCTGCTCATGCAGTTCCAGGCCGATATTCTCGGCGTCCCGGTCGTCCGGCCCCGGGTTACCGAGACAAGCGCCCTGGGGGCCGCCTATCTGGCCGGTCTGGCCGTTGGCTACTGGACGGACCAGAGCCAGCTGGACGCCCAGTGGCAGGTCGAACGGATCTTTGAGCCGCGCATGCCGCCGGACCGGCGAGCCGCCCTGATTGCCGACTGGCAGCGGGCGATTGAGCGGGCCAAGGCGTGGGCGACACCGTAAAGGGCAAGCGGCCGCGTATCGCCTAGCCGATCCACTCGGCCATGCGCTCGCCGAGCATGATCGCCGTGGCGTTGGCCGGACGGCGGACCACGTTGGGCTGGATGGAGGTATCGGCCACCCGCAGCCCGTCCACACCGCGCACCCGGCCGAACTGATCGACCACTGCGGTCAGGTCGGCGTCCGGTCCCATTTTACAGCTGCCCGACATGTGGATGGCGGTGCCCAGTGTCGTATACATCCAGTGATCCAGAGCCTGATCCGTGGCCAGCTGGGCGTCGTCGGGCACCGTCCGCTCCGACACCAGCGGCTTGAACACGCGGCTGTCCATGAGGTCGATGACCAGCCGCACCCCCTCGCGCATGCGCTGGCGGTCGAACGGGTCGGACAGATAGTGATAGTGCAGCTCGGGCTGGACGTAGGGGTCGGCCGAGACGAGGCGCATCTCACCCTTGCTGCGCGCCTCCTGAAGCGAGCTGCCGATCATCAGGTCGCGCCCGCGCCGCACCTGCTCGAACAGCCGCTTGACCGAAATCCCGCGCATGGCGGCCAGGGTTTTGAAGGGATGGCGCAAAAAGGACGGCAGGCCGGGCAGCTGGGCGCCGTCCTTGCGACTGGCGGTGACAAACGAGTCGGTCATCGAAAAACAGAACGGCAGGATTTCCATGTCGCCCCGGGTGGTCGAGCCCTCGGCGGTGTAGTGCAGGCCGGTTTGCAGCATCGGCATGCCTGGATAGGTGTGGGGCGCCTTCCTGGTCTTGTACATAATCATCACCGCCGGATGATCGGTGAAGTCTTTGCCCACGTAGGGCGAATCGTGCAGCACCGGGATATCGCACTGGCGCAGCTCGTCGGCCGGTCCAATGCCCGACAGCAGCAGCAGGTGGGGCGACTTGACCGCGCCGGCGCTGAGGACGATCTCCCCGCCGTGGACGACCAGGCGCTCGCCCCGTCTATCGACCTCCACCCCAATCGCCCGGCGACCCTCGAACACCACCCGTCTGACGTGGGACTCGCCCCACACGTGCAGATTCGAGCGGTGCAGGTTGGGCGTCAGATAGGTCACCGCAGTATTCATCCGAATCCCGTCGATATTGTTGAGCGGCAGGGAGCCGACCCCGATGGAGTCGGGATGGTTCATGTCCGGGTCTTCGGGGTGACCGGCGTCCAGACAGGCCTGGACAAAGGCTTGCTGGATCGCGTTCCACTCCTCCGGCTTGGGCCGCCGGACCGGAATCGGGCCGTCGGCGCCGTGGAAATCGTTCTGGATGGCCTGGTCGTGGATGTCCTGGTCGGCCTCCAGCTTCTTGAAATAGGGCAGGACTTGGTCATACGTCCAGGCGTCGTTGCCCAGCTCGGCCCAGCCGTCAAAGTCCTGCGGCACGCCGCGGATGAAGACCGTGCCGTTCAGGGCGCTTGAGCCGCCGACCACTTTTCCGCGCGGCACCGAGTAGGGCAGTTCGGGAGTCAGGTTGGCCTTGAACGACCAGTTGTTGGGATGGCCGGGAAAGCTTGAGGCCATGGAGCCGCCCTGTTGCAGCACGTCGGGAAACTCGTCGATGCGCTCGTAGTGCGGACCGGCGTCCAGCAGCAGGACCGAGCACTGGGGATTTTCCGACAGCCGGGCCGCCAGCGGACAACCGGCCGAGCCGGCTCCAACGATGATCACGTCGTACTGCATAGCTCTTCCTCACGCTTCCCTTTCCAGCCAACAGCTGGGCGATTATCGGGCGGGCTGCTGCGGACTGTCAAGCTGTGTTTCTCCTGGCTCTTCCTAATTGGGTCCGGCGACGTTGGGAAAGAAGAGCCGTTGACCGTCGATTACATAGGCGGCGATCAGCCGTTGCGCCTCGGGACCGATCAGCCAGTCGATAAACGCCTGAGCCTGGGTGGCTTTGACGTGGGGATGCCTGGCCGGGTTGACCAGGATGACGCTGTACTGATTGCGCAGCCGGGAGTCGCCCTCGACCAGCACCCGCAGGTCGGCCTTGTTCCGAAAGCTGATCCACGTGCCTCGGTCGGTCAGGGTATAGCCCGCCATGCCAACCGTGGTGTTCAGGGTCGCACCCATGCCCGAGCCGGTCTCCCGGTACCAGCTGCCGCTGGCGGCGGTGGGGTCAAGACCGCTGAGCCGCCACAGACTCTGCTCTTTTTTATGCGTCCCGCTGTCGTCGCCGCGCGATACAAACACCGCCCGGCTGGTGGCGATCCGGGCGAGCGCCGCCGGCGCATCGCTCAGCCCGCCGACGCCGGCCGGGTCGGCCGCCGGTCCGACAATCACGAAATCGTTGGACATCACCGCCTGTCGTTTCACGCCCCAGCCGTCGGCCACAAACTGCTCCTCGGCAGCCTTGGCGTGGACGAAGACGACATCGGCGTCGCCATTCCGGGCGTTTCTCAGGGCTTGGCCGGTCCCGACCGCCACTACCCGAACCTGGATGCCGGTCCGACTCTGAAAGTGGGGCAGCAGGTAGTCGAACAGACCCGAGTTCTGGGTCGAGGTGGTGGACTGGACAACGATAAACGGCTCCGCAGCCTGAGCCAGCCCAGCCCCAAGCGCCGTGACGATACCGATTATGCGGAGGAGCAATGTGAAAGACATGGGGTGTGATGAGGCTGAAACGCGGTCGCGGGCTACAGTACCAGCCGCCCCTCAAGATAGGCCCGGGCCGGTTCCGAGCGTGGACGTGCAAAGATCTCCTCGGGCGGAGTATGTTCGGCAATCCGGCCGTGGTGAACAAACGCGACCTCGTCGGCAATCCGCCGGGCTTGGCCGATATCGTGGGTGACCAGCATGATTTTGGCTCCCTGGCTGTCCGCGGTGTGGATCAGGCTCTCTATGGCGGCCACCGCAGCCGGGTCGAGACTGGCGGTCGGCTCATCGAGCAGCAACACCTCCGGCTCCAGGCCGAGCGCTCGCACCAGGGCCAGCCGCTGCTGCTCGCCGGCCGACAGCACCCGGGCCGGGCGGCTGGCGACCTCGGACAGACCGGCCAGCTCAAGCAGCCGGGCCAGCCGCTGGGAGCGGTCCTTGGACGAAGACGGCCGCAGCCCCAGGGCAAAACGCAGATTGGCCCTGACCGAGCGACGCAGCAGCACCGGGCGTTGAAAGACCATGGCCTGACGCCGCCGCGTAGCCGTTCCCCAGCCTGCCTGTCCCCACGCAATCGTGCCCGAGGTCGGTCTTAGTAGTCCATGCAAGAGCCGCAACAGCAGGCTTTTGCCCGCGCCGTTAGCGCCCATGATCACCGTGCGCGGACCGGCTTCCAGCGTCAGGTCAATTCCTCTGATCAGCGCCGTGCCGCTCACGCTATACACCAACTGGTTCACCCGCAGCGGCAGCAGAGCCTGCCCTGTGGGATCAGGCACAGAGGCTGAACCCCCTGTGAGCGGAGGAGCCTCGGCCTCCTTCGGACTAGCCATACGCCCACCTGTTTGCCGTCCCGCGCAAGACCGCCACCGCCAGGTTGACCGCCAGGGCCAGCGTGATCAGGATGAGTCCGAGGGCCAGGGCCAGGGGCAGATCGCCCTTCGAGGTTTCCAGGGCGATGGCGGTGGTCATCACCCGGGTCACGTGTCTGATGTTGCCGCCGACGATGATCACCGCCCCGACCTCGGCGATGGCGCGACCGAAACCGGCCAGGGCAACCGTCAGCAGGCTGTAGCGCGCGTCCCACAGCAGAACCCGGATCGCGGTCAGGGCCGGGACACACAGCGAGGCGAACTGCTCGGCATACTCGGTGTGGAGGTCTTCAAGCGCCTGCCGCGTCAGCGCCGCCACCAGCGGAGTGACCAGCACGGTTTGCGCAATAATCATCGCCGTTGGCGAGTACAGCAGGCGTAGCCAACCAAATGGCCCGGCGTGTGACAGCAACAGATACACGCACAGCCCCACGACGACCGGCGGCAGCCCCATCAGGGCGTTCAGCAGCACAACGACAACGCCGCGACCCGGGAAGCGACCGGTTGCCAGACCGGCCCCGATTGGCAGACCCAGCCCGCACGCGATCAGGACGGCCGTCAGACTGACCTGGAGGGACAAACCGGCAATTTCAAGCAGCATCGGGTCGGCCCCGGCAATCAGTCCCCAAGCCAGGCGAAACGCATGTCCAAAATCGTGCATGACAAGATACGTGCCCGCGCCTCAGCGGGTAGCAAAGGCAAAAGCATAACGAAGAAGCGCGGCACAGGGTAGATGCCGAGCGGCAAGCTTGCCGGACCGGACGGAACAGAAAAAATGGGCTATCCTGGCATCCATGCCGAAGCACAGGCATCATGGCTTCGTGGAACCGCACGTCTATCCGCGCCGTATTTTACTCGCCGTCACCGGCCTGTCGCCCCAGGTCGTAACCGAGACGATTTATGCGCTGGCGGTCGCAGGCAGGCCAGCATTCCAGCCTACGGAGGTTCACCTTCTGACTACTGTGAAAGGCAAACACAACGCCGAACTCAGCCTGTTGGCCGGCGATGCCTGGTTAGGTCAGTTGTGCGATGAATACGATCTGCATCCTCTCGCTTTTTCGTCGGACAACATCCATGTGATCGGCGGCTCCAACCCGTTGACGGATATCCGCACGAAAGAAGACAACGATATTGCCGCCGACCACATCGTAGAACACATCCGTGAGCTCACCGGTGACCAACATTCGGCCCTCCACGTCTCCATCGCCGGCGGCAGAAAGACGATGGGCTTTTACACCGGCTATGCGCTTTCGCTGTATGGGCGGGCGCAGGATAGGCTGAGCCACGTGTTGGTCTCCGCACCGTATGAATCCTTGCCGGATTTTTTCTATCCATCCAGCAAGCGGCGCGTGATTTATGATCGAGACAATTGCCCTCATGATGCGAGCCAGGCACAAGTGACCCTGGCGGCCATTCCATTCGTGCGACTTCGGGAAGGGCTGCCCGAGGGGCTGCTCAACGGCAGCGAGAGCTTCAGCGAGACAGTCATGGCAGCGCAACACGCCGTCGGACCACCCGAACTCGTGATCGACCTGACCGGCAAGCGTATTCACGCCGGCGGCATGGCGGTGAAGCTGCCCCCGGTTCAACTCGCCTTTCTGGCCTGGCTGGCGCGCCGGCAGATTGCCGGCGAAGAAGGGGTAGTCTGCCCTGCTTGGGGTGTGCCTGAACCGGACTACGGTGATGAGTATCTGGCTGAGTACCATGCAGTTCGTGGCGAGTGGCTTCCGCCTTCGTTCGACCTGTCACGGTTGGAATATGTAGCCGAATATCGCGCGATATTCAGTGGACGGGACGATGGTAGTCCGACCGGTAAACGACTGGCCTCCGGGATGACCCATGATTTCTTCCTGGAGACCAAAGCGAAGCTCAAGCGTACATTGATGACAGCATTTGGTCGGACTCGTGCTGCGGCCTATGAAATCGCCGCCATAGGACAGCGGGGCTCGCAGCAGTTCAGTCTCGATCTGCCGCCATCCGCTATCCGCTTTACTGACGTCGAGTCGTCCGACCGCAGGGATTCGAGACACGGCAAGCTTGCCAAATAACGGAAACGCGGCGAGGGTTGCTATAGTGCGACTGTCGGAAGCGGAAGGAGTCTCATATGAGTGCACAACAGAAGAAAGAAGTCGTGAAGGCCGCTGGTTTTGCCACTGCTGGCGCAGCTCTTGGAAAGGGTGCTGTCGTAGCTAAAGGCGCAACAGCTATAGGTGTGCTCGGTAAGGGTGTCGGAATTGGTGGCGCAGCCGCCGGACCGGTTGGCATGGTGATAGGCGCTGGTATCGGACTTGCCGGGTATGGTCTCTATCGGCTGCTCTGCGACTGATCCCTTCGGAGGCCCTATGTGGATGATGTCATGAGGGATAGGCCGGACGAACTGCGCAAAATCCGTTATGTCGTTTCCGCCTGGAGATGACGGTAACGGACCGATTGGAGAAAGAGCAGAAAACATGCCTGACAATGATTGGCCGGTTCAGCCGGTTGCCTGGGATCAGTTGCTGCTGGTCTATCTGCACGACCCGGTTGATAAAGCCCTGGATATTCGGGGGCATGAGTCCCGAGCCGCCCGGTACGCTGCCCGTGCGCTCGATTGGGACGTGACGCGGAAGGAGATCAAAGATTTGGCTTCGTTAGCGGACCAGCTCGCGTCCCGCGCTGAACGTCTCCCCATGCCAACCGCCGGCCCGAACGGAGAGCGCGCCGTTAGCCCCGAAGACAGGCTGCTGGCCATACGTCATCCGGTCAGCGCCCGGCAGTCTACTTTGAAAGGGCTGGTCCTTGATGAAGGGGGCGTACTTGAAACTATTGGCAGTATCGTCGATGGGCTACCCGACCCGCGCTCGCGTTTTCTCGCTCTGTGGCGACTACTCCCTGAATACTTGGCAAAACGGCTCGGGGAAGCGTTCGCCCGGTTGCCAGCCGACACCCGGGTGCCTGACCACACATTGATTCAGCACGCTGACATTGCGAGCGGTCTCTGGGCAAGTCGGGATTATGGCAGCCAGGGCGGTGCCTACGTGTCGCTCTCGCTCGGACCGGTGCAAAAGTTCATCGAAGCGGCCCGCAGCGTGCGTGACCTGTGGTCGGGCAGCGCGATCTTGTCGTGGCTCACCTTTCAGGGGCTCTGCCCGGTGCTGGAAACGCTCGGTCCGACCGCGCTGGTTTATCCAGCCTTGCGCGGCAACCCCCTGGTGGATTTGTGGCTGCGCGACCAAGCCGGTCTGCGGGATATTGTTCCGCTTCCGTCGGAAGCCTCACGCCGCTCCCCATCTCTCCCGAACCGCTTTGTCGCCCTCGTCCCCTGGGGGCCGGATGGGGATATGGCTCAAGCTATGGCAGCCGCTTGCGAAAAGGCAGTCCGGTCAGCCTGGCAGCGTGCAGCGAACGAGGTGCACACCCATCTCAATCCTTGGCTTGAGAACCTTCACCCCGATTGGGATCGCCGTTGGCAGGAGCAGATAGACAGCTTTTTCGAGGTCAGGACGGCCACCATGCCCGAGCGTGCCCTGAACGACCAGACCCTTGCCTGCCTGATTGGAGGCCAAAACTCTTTCGAAGCTGTCTGGAAGGATGCCGCCGAGGTCCGTGGCCTTGCTGAGGCGATTCCACCGGCTGACCGACCGGGCTACGACCAGCGTGTAGCCGGCCGCTGGCAAGCCCAGCTTGAAGCCTCGGCGCGGCTGATGGAGGCGCAACGCTCTGTTCGACATATCCCAGTGACGCAGCCCGCTACCCCAGACGAAAACTCCCCGCCCAAATGCAGCTTGCTCGGTTCCTACGAGCAGATGGGACCATCCGGCCTCGACGCTTCCCGCAAATTCTGGGAGCAGGCTCCTGAGAAGATCGGGAGCGTCGATGGCGTGCGCCTGCGCCTGCGCCCTGGCGAGCGGTTTTGCGCGGTTGCGCTGTGCAAGCGGTTTGCCGCTCCGGCGACTCTTGCCCGTGAGTTGCACCTTGACCCTGCCGACTCGCGCTTCCCCGATACGGCAACGGTGGCGGCGGCGGAGTGGCTGGCCGAAGCAGGTATTGAGCCGGATCAGATAAGACAGCAGCATGGCGAATGGCAATGGAACGGGCGCTGGCTGCACCAGAAGAGCCTGCATGAGGCCGGCGAAACGCCTCCGCCGGACTCGGTGTGGAAGCAGATTCAGCAGGCACGAAAGCAGAATCCACCCCCGGCCTACTACGCCATTTTGGCGATGGACGCCGATAATATGGGTCAGTGGCTCAAGGGCGATAATGCGCCGCAGGTGCGTGAGGTTCTGCACCCGAAACTGGTCCGCTATTACGAGGGATGTGGCGAGAAGGGCAGGATCGGTCTCAACGCAAAGCGACCTGTTGGCCCGGCCCTGCACGCCTCAATCAGCGAAGCCCTGAACAATTTTGCCAGCTATATCGCCCCCGACATCGTAGGGAAGCACAAGGGCACTATGATCTACTCGGGCGGTGACGATGTTCTGGCCCTGCTGCCGATGCGCCACGCTGTCGCTTGTGCCGACGACCTGCGTCGCGCGTTCCGGGGTGAAGATGGCGATATCCCGGGCTGGACTCAGGTACACGGACGCCACTATCTGGCGA
>WTHE01000236.1 GCA_011523315.1 Candidatus Binatota bacterium | reverse complement strand
GTGCTAGCAACAAGGCGGGACGGCATCAAGCCGCTGTTGGGTCAACGTCTTTCAAACCTCGGACGCTGGGTGTAGGATGCCGGCTGGAAGTGAGAGAGAACCCCACCATGAACATGCGCCTCGCCATCCCTGTATGCTGTCTGCTGCTCCTGGTCCCGCTTCGGGCCTGGGGCCAGGCGGACCCCGTGCGACGATCCTGGAAGACCGCTGCTCGGGTTGCCATGCGCCGCGTGAGTCCGACGGCAAATTGGACGCGATCGAGTTTCAGCGCAAGACTCCCGAAGGCTGGGAGATGACCATCTCACGGATGGTGCTGACCCACCAGGTCGAACTCCAACCCGGCGAAGCCCGCCGCCTGGTCAAATACCTGAGCGACCAGTATGGCCTGGCGCCGGCCGAGGTCGCGCCCTTTCAGCCCCTTCTGGTCCGTGACCATACCGTCACCAGCCAGGACGTGCCGGAGGCGCTGCGGGCCGGCTGTGTCCAGTGCCACTCCTACGCTCGGACCGCCCTTCAGGGCCGGACCGCCGAGGAGTGGGGGCGCTTGATCGACGCCAAGCTGGCCCTGCTGCCCAACATCGAAAACGAAACAGTCTCGGCCGGTCTGCTCCAGACCTTTTGGTACGACTACGCCAAACAGCAAGCCGTGCCGTATCTGGTCGAGGCCCTGCCTTTTCAGAGCGAGGCGTGGACCGACTGGCAGTCCCGGCCCAAGGCCGACTATAGCGGCGAGTGGAAAGTGGTCGGTCACGATGCCGGCCGGGGCGGGGACTATGTTGGCCGCCTGACGCTGGAGGCCGGGGAGGGAGATCGCTATACCGGCAGTTTTCGCTACGAGTTCTCGGACGGCCTGGTCCTGTCCGGTCAAACAACGGCGATTGTCTACGCCGGCTTTCAGTGGCGCGGGGTCGCTCAGCTGGGCGAGGGCGAGGCTCAGACCAGCCAGCGCGAGATCTTTTTTGCCAGCGAAGACGGGCAGCGGATTGAGGGGCGGCGTCTGCTGACCGCCTACGGCGATCTGGCCCTGACCGAGACGTGGCACCGCAGCCGTGGCCCGGCCCGGCTGCTGAAGAGCCTCCCGGCCGCCCTCCAGGCCGGAACCAGCCCCACGCTTAAGCTGTTTGGCCTCAAGCTGCCCCCGGGGTTGCAAGCCGAGGACGTGTCTGTCGGCGACGGGGTGGCGGTCCAAGCCGTGCGCCAGCAGGCCGACGATAGCCTGGTGCTTGAGTTGCGCGTTGACCCCCAGGCCGAGCCGGGCTGGCGGGAGGTGCGTGTGCGGGGGGTGGACGGCACGCTGCGGCTGGCGGTCTATCGGCAGGTGGATTATATCCGGCTCTCCCCGGAGCACGGCTTTGCCCGTCCGGGCGGGGGACGGGCGCCGAAGATTTTTCAGCAGTTCGAGGTCAACGGCTACACCAACGGGGCGGACGGCAAAAAGGGCACGGCCGATGATGTGAAGCTGGGCCGGGTGACGCCGGTCAGCTGGAAGCTGGAAGAGTACGTCAAGCGGATCAACGACGACGATATCAAATTCGTCGGCACGCTGGATCAGGCCGGCCTGTTCACCCCGGCCCTGGACGGCCCCAACCCGGAGCGGGATATGCTGGAGGGCAATGTCGGTGATGTGTGGGTCGAAGCCTGGTATCAGCCGCCCGGTGCAAAACGTGCCATGGGCGCCCGGGCGCATCTGCTGGTCATGCCGCCCCGCTTTCTGTTTCCGCCGATTGAGTAAGGACGGAGCGTATGCAACTGCGATTCCACCCGGAGAACGCCTATCCCATGACCACCGACTCGGGTCGGGTACTGGTCGCGGCCAAGAGCATGGCCCTGTTTGAGATGGATGCGGTGTGTGAGGCGGTCCTGCACTATGCTCAGGTCCGACCGACGTGCAGCCTCGAACAGCTGACCGCTGCCCTGGCCGACCGGTTTTCGGCTGAGGAAGTCGCCGAAACGGTCCGCGAGTTTGTCCGCCTGCATATTTTTGAGACCGATGCGCCCGTCCCGGCGGCGTCGATTCCCGAGCTGGATGTGACCCAGTTCCCGGTCAGTTCGGTGGTCGTCAACGTGGCCAACAAGTGCAACCTGCACTGCACCTACTGTTACGAGCCGGACGAGGCCAAATACGGCCCGACGCCGGTCCAGATGGACTGGCCGACAGCCCAGGCCAGCGTCGATTTCCTGTTCCAGAAGTCGGGTCAGAGCCGCGAGGTCAACCTGATTTTTTTTGGCGGCGAGGCCCTGCTGAACTTCAAGCTGATGCGCCAAGTGGTGGCCTATGCCGAGCAGAAGGCCCAAACCGAGGACAAGGTGGTCGATTTTTCGATTACCACCAACGGCACCCTGCTGACCGATGGCGTCATTGACTTCTTCCAGGACCACCGCTTTGGCGTCACCATCAGTATTGACGGTCCGCCCGATTTGCACGACAAGCGGCGCTCGTTTCTGACCGCCGGGGGACAGCGCAAAGGCTCCTACCAGGTGCTGGCGCCCCGTCTGGAGCGTCTGTTCGCACGCTATACTGCCCGCCCGGTGGTTGCCCGCGTCACCGTGACCAAAGATGCCATCGACATCATGCGGACCTACGAGCACCTGACCGGGTTGGGCTTTTTTGAGGTCGGGTTTTCCCCGGTCACGGCCACAAACGGGACCGACTACGGCCTGGAACCGGCCGACCTGCACGAGGTGCTGGCCGGTTTTCGGCAGCTCGGCAGCCTGTATGTCGAGCGCGCCGTCGCGGGCCGTTACACCGGCTTCTCCAACCTGAGCACCCTGCTGACCGACATCCATGTTGGCACCAACAAGTTTTTTCCGTGCGGCGCCGGGCTGGGCCTGCTGGACGTGGACGGCAACGGAGACGTGTATCTGTGCCACCGTTTCCCCGGCAGCGAGGAGCACCACTACGGCAACGTCAAAGACGGGCTGGACTACGACCGGCTGAATGCGTTTGTCAATAAGGCTCACCTGGGCAACAAAACGGTGTGTCAGACCTGCTGGGTACGTGGGCTGTGCGGGGGCGGGTGTTATCACGAGGCCATGACCCAGTTCGGCGACGCCCTCCACCCCAACCTGCACTACTGCGACTTTCTGAGAGCCTGGACAGAGTACGGTATCGGGGTCTATATGGAGCTGCAACGCAAAACGCCCGGCTTTGTCGAGCAGTACGTGCTGCGGGGCAGGGGCGACGCCCCCAAGGAACTGACCTGAAGAAAACGATGAATGATGAACGATGAATGATGAACGGAAAACGCGAACGCGGACAAGGAGACGTTGATGAAACACCTCAAACCACGCAACCACAAGGCCGAACAGGTTGAGGCCAGCCAGACCCAGGATCAGACCCAGGGGTCGGACGATGTGGTGGGCATGAACCAGCCGGTCGGCTGCACGACGATCTTCAACCCCGGCTGGGAGGCCAACCCGTGGGGCGGCACGAGCAGCATGTGCGCCCCGGTCGAGGCCGACCTGCTGAGCTGTGCCAACGTGTGCTGGTGGCCGGCCCAGGTGCCGGACAGTTTGCAGAACACCCCGGAGTGGGCAAAAGCGTGTTCGGGCTCGACCCAGGAGGACTGGCGGAGCCTGGAAGTCGTCTTCCCCAAAATCGACTGAGGGGCAGGCGTGAAAGGCAATCGGATGCGCGTGTGTCAGACCCTGGTGTTATGCCTGGTGCTGCTCGGCCTGCCCCCGGCGGCCTGGGCCAAGTGGTATCTGCTGGCCTCGGTCCATCCCAATAATCTGGTCGTGATTGATACCGAGACCGATACGGTGGTGCGGAACATCGCCCTCGAAGGGCGCGGCCCGGCCCTCAATATCGCGCCCAACCCCGCCCATCCGCAGTACGCCTATGTGGTCAACAATCTGTCGCAGAG
>WTHE01000177.1:1936-3867 GCA_011523315.1 Candidatus Binatota bacterium | reverse complement strand
CCGAACTCGGCCCAGTTCACCAGCAGGCCAAAGCCGTTGTCGGTATCGCCGCACCTGTCCAGCGTGTCGCCCCGCTCCGTGCCCGCCGCTGCGGCGATGGCCTGCCCGTCGATCTCGATGACCACCTCGTCGGCCTCACAGACCCAGCCCGAGATGACGCCGATGCCGCTCTGAAAGGAGGCCGGGCGGGGGTTCTCCAACACGCCTTCAACCGTGCTGGAAACCGGCGCGGGAGCTACTGCCGTCCCCACCTCCGCCGGGGCCAGGACGAAGTTCTGCTGGGACTCTTGCCACACCACCCGCACCTGCTCGCCTGCGCGGGGAAAGTCCTCGATCACAAAGCTGCCCGCAAGCCCCTCGATAAACTCCGCCCCCAGTGTCGTCACCGTCACCGGGGCGCGGCCCAGCTCGATCCCATCGACTCGCACCACCACCACATGATCGCCGTCGCCCAGCAGATTCCAGTTGACCAGCAGGCCAAAGCCGTTGTCGGTGTCGCCGCAAATCGCAGCCGTGTCCGCCCGCTCGGTCCCATACGCCGCCGCCAACTCTACGACTTCTCCCGTCTCCTGCTCGATCTCGATCGTGACCCCGTCGGCCTCACACACCCAACCCGAAATCACGCCCAGCCCGCTCTGGAAGGATGCCGGCCTGGGATTCTCCACAGAGCTGACCACCAGCCGTGCGCGCAGCGTGTACCCACCCGTCCGTCCCCCTTCGCCGGCCACGGCGATGACCACGTCTCCGGCCTCGACCGGCGTGGTGAGCCGGAAGTTGGTTCCCAGCCCGCCGCC
This sequence comes from Candidatus Binatota bacterium, assembly GCA_011523315.1. GTDB lineage: Bacteria > Desulfobacterota > Binatia > Bin18 > Bin18 > JAAXHF01. Next base: position 3,073 of record WTHE01000177.1, on the reverse strand, counting down.
TGTGGCGGCGCCCAGCTCTTCCCCAGCCTGCCAGACGTTCCCCCGGGTATCGGTGGACCCATTGGTCTCGACGACCAACACGCCGGCCTGGGACAGACGGAGCCGGAAATAATCCACGTCGCGTTGGGTGTTGATGCGACCGGTAATAGAGCTCGACCGCGGGGTGGCGGGCCGGAAGGCGATGGGCGTGGCATCGGCCGCGTTGTTGCCGTGGTCGTCGCGGACCCTGCTCCCGCCGTCACCACCACCGCCGCTACCACCACCGCCGTCACCACCACCGGGCGGGTTCCCGCCGTCGCCAGACGGAGTGGAGGGACTATCGTTGTCGTACACAGACACTGTGGCGGTGTTTTGCGTCCCGTACACCGTGTAGCGCGTGCCGGGGCGAAGCGTCGCCGTGACTGCCCCCCTGAATTCATCGGCGGTGTCGTTCAGTGTGTCCACGATGTAGCGCCCGGAGCCCGAGGGCGACACGGTCACCATCTGCGCGCCCAGGTCGCCCGTCGCCACGAATCTGCCGGTCTGCGAGATTTCCAGGTTGACGGTGAGGGGCGACGTGGGCGCCGGCGATGCGGTCACGGTGAACATCGCACCGTGACCCTCGACAATCGGGTCGGAGCCCGCGATGCGGACCTCGGAGCTGTTGACGAGGTTGCCATCCACCTTGTGGTCCGGGTCGGCGTCCTGCCCCGGATGGGCCAGGACCACATTGTTCTGCGTCCCGGCGAATTTGAGCGTGCCGTTGTTCAGCGCCAACGTGTTCTCAAGTACCGCGATGCCATTCGCCGCCCGGTCCGCCGCCACCACCGTGTAGACGAACGTCAGCATGGTCGTGCTGCCGCCGCTTTCGTACGCCGCCCACCGTTCGTCGCTCGCACTCGTGCCCATGGCGATCTTCAGCCGCGGCGTGCCGGTCACGTCGACTGCCTTGTTGAAGGTCAACTGGACGCGGATCTTCTCCTGTAGCCCGTAGGTCTGGTCGGACGCGGGCGATGACGAGAGCGCGACGTCCGCGACTCCGGGCTTCGCCGTGCCGTAGACGGCCATCTGTAGGAGAGTGTTGACGGGGGAGCCCCACGTCGAGTCGTTACTCGCCCGCCGCAGGCGGTTGTCCGCAATGCTCCAGCCCGTCGCCCC
>WTHE01000177.1:0-1836 GCA_011523315.1 Candidatus Binatota bacterium | reverse complement strand
TCGACCACCACCCAATACGGCGTGTTGGGGGCCAGGTCGATGCCGCCGGAGGCCGTGAATTGGACGAGCCCGGCAGTGCTGGGCAGACTGGCCGGATTCGTCAGCGTGCCCAGGTCGGTGCCCGGTTGGTTGGACGAGTCCTCGTGGACACGCACGGTGTAGGTCGGCATCGTACCTGTATGAGAGACTTTCAGGTCCACGCGGGTCAGCGTGTAGCCGGCGGCGTGGCTGCCTGTGGTGAACGCCTGGGCGTGATCGTATCTGAAATCTTCGGGGAATTTTGAGTCCGTCTGCCCGGTGTTGCTGACCAGTTTTTCCGACGTTTGCGCCTGCGCCGCCCCGACGCCGAGCAGCAGGGCGAGGGCGAACGCGACGGACGTGAGGATGCCCGTCATGGCTGCACCTCGCGGCGGGGCAGTGGGCAGCCATCCCCGCCCGTCACGTTTGTCAAGCCCTCTCCACTGCTGCCGCGTGCGGCCTGCGCTGGTCTGGTATCCATACCGGCTCCCTTCTTATATTTTTATATACTGTTTGTGGGTATTGCTTCGTGAAATCACTCCTTCATACACGATCCGCTCATATTTTGTTCCCCCAATTTGGGGGGACTCAGGAGGAAAAATAAGGACACCGAGTCAAAAATTTTTACGCGAAGCGCAGGAGGATTTCTGGGCAGGAGAGTCCTCTGCCAGGGAAGAAATGCACACTGAGGCGCTACCTTCTGCTGGGTAGTGCCTCAGTGTGAGCGGGAAAGTATTGATTCTCTCGGTCAAAAATCCGCACAATGAACCAGTACCCAACCGAAAGGAGCCACCCATGAAAGCCATGCGCGCCGCCGAGTTTGGCGGACCGGAAAACCTCCGTCTGGAAGACGCCCCCGAGCCCGAACTGCGAGACGGCCACGTCCTGATCCGGGTCAGGGCCACCGGCATCAACCCGGCAGACCTCGTCCGCATGTCGGGACGCTATCCGCAACGCCTGCCCCTGCCGTATATTCCGGGCACGGATGTGGCCGGAGAGGTGGAGGCGGTGGCCGGCGATGTCAGCCACGTCAACGTCGGCGACCGGGTCTTTGGCCGCTCAATCAACGGCGGCGGCTATGCCGAGAAAGCCTGCCTGCCGGGGCCCGAGACCATCCCCCTGCCGGACACGCTGTCGTTTGCCGAGGGCGCGGCCATCCCGGTTCCGTTCTATACCGCCTATGTGGCGGTCCACCACAAAGCCCAGCTCAAGGCCGGTGAGACCGTGCTCGTCTCGGCCGGCGGCGGCGGGGTTGGCGTGGCGGCGGTGCAGCTGGCAAAAGTGTGTGGCGCGCGGGTGATTACCACCGTCGGCTCGGCCGACAAGGCGGCCAGGATACAAGCCCTGGGCGCCGACTCGGTCATCAACTATAAAACCCACGACTTTGCGGCCGAGGTGCGGCGGCTGACCGACGACACAGGGGTAGAGGTCATTCTTGAGAATGTGGCCGCCGACAATCTGGCCAAGGATTTTTCGGCGCTGGCCCGCAGCGGCCGGATTGTCCTGATCGGCACCGGCACCGCCAAAGCGCCCGAGGCCGCGTTTATGGTCGGCCCGGCCCTGTTCAAAGACGCGGCCATCTACGGCATGGCCCTGGGCAACTCGGCGACCCATATCCCGGCTATGGCCAGCACCTTGGTTCCCCTGTTTGCTGCGGGACGGCTGAAAGCCGTGGTGCATCAGACCTATCCCCTGGCCCAGGCTCAGCGCGCCCTGGGCGATCTGGTGGCGAGTCGGGTGTTCGGCAAGCTGGTGCTGGTCCAATAGAGCAATTCACCATTATGTGTAGCCGTGTAGGTCGGGTTAGCCGCAGGCGTA
>WTHE01000012.1 GCA_011523315.1 Candidatus Binatota bacterium | reverse complement strand
CTACCCGGACTGCCATGGCTGTCCGTTTATCGATGTCCCCTACGAGCAGCAGCTGGACAAAAAACAGGCCCAGGTCGCGGCGGCGTTTGCCGACTATGCGTCTCTGCGGTCCGTCAGCATTCCCACTCCGGTGGCGTCCCCTCACCGCTTTGGCTACCGCGCTCGGGTCAAGCTGGCCGTGCAGCGCATCAAAGGCAAGCCGGTCATCGGGCTGTATCGCCCGGAGTCGCACCGGGTCATTGACGCCTCGGCCTGCCCGGTCCATCCACGCCCGGTCAACGCCCTGGTCCGCACGCTGAAGCAGCTGATTGAGACACTCGGCATCACGCCGTATGACGAGCGGCACGATATCGGCCAGCTGCGCTATCTCGACATTCGGTACAGTTTCTGGCAGCGGCGCCTCCTGCTCACCCTGGTTACCCGCCATATGGATTTTCCGCAGGTCCGGGATCTCACCCGTGAGCTGCGCCGGCACTGTCCACAGCTGCTCGGTGTGGTCCAGAATATCAACGACACCCCGGGGGCTGAGGGCAACAGCATTTGGGGCCAGCGCTTCCACCCGCTGCGCGGCCGTGACTCGCTCATTGAGCGGATGGGCCATCTACAGCTGCACTCCCCGGCCGATGCGTTTACCCAGATCAATCCACCGGTCGCCCACCAGCTGTACCAGACGATCCTGGAATGGACCGAACTGAACAAGGAGCACATTGCGCTCGACCTGTATTGCGGGATCGGGCCGATTGCCCTGTATCTGGCCGGCCAAGCCAGTCTCGTGATCGGGATCGACGACAATACGCGGGCGATCCGGGTGGCTAAAGAGAATGCGCGCCGCAACGGTTATCACAACACCCGCTTCTTTGCCGGCGATGCGGCCCGTCAACTCAGACAGACGGCCAGCCAGCTGGCGCGGATCGACTGCATTGTCGTCAATCCTCCCCGTGCGGGCTTGAGTTCCCACGCCTTTGCCGCGCTCGAAGCGGTGGCTGCGCCGCGTCTGGCCTATGTCTCGTGCGAGCCCCTGAGCCTCGCCCGTGACCTTGATCACCTCGGGCCGGCCGGCTATCGGGTGGCCAAGGTCCAGCCTTTCGATATGTTTCCCCAAACCGACAAGGTGGAAACGCTGGTCCTGCTTGATCGGACAGGCCGGACAGACGGCGCAGGCGATGATGACCACTCTCTATCATCGACCACTTCGGAGACGGACGCATGAGCCGGATGCACGCTGAGCGCCGCCCGACCAGGAAGGGATCATCGTTTCCCTGGTACGCTGCCGCCGCCTGGGAGCGGATTCCCCGTCTCATCCATGGCTTTTCCGGTCGGCTATCCGATCAGGCCGCAGCCCTGTCCGGGCTGTCCGCTACCGAGCTTCCGCTGCATACGCTCACCCAGGTTCACGGCAACGCACTCCGGGTTGTCGGCCCGGACACTTCCGTTGCGGAACGACCCCGGGCGGACGGCATGTTGAGCGCCGCCGCCGGTCGGCTGCTGGGCATTGTCACCGCCGACTGCGTGCCTGTCCTGATGGTTGCGCCCCGGCAGCGCGTCGTTGCCGCCCTGCACGCCGGCTGGCGGGGAACGGCCAAAGACATCTGTGGGCGTGCCATCCGGGCGCTGAAAACAGACTGGGACGTGTCTCCCGCCGACCTGTTGGTCGCCTTGGGGCCGTCCATTGGCGGCTGCTGCTACGAGGTTGGCCGCGACATCGGAGAAAACCTGTGTCGGCAGGTGGGGCCACGCGGTCGGCTGGCCTGGCGACAAGAAGGAAACGTATCAACATCTGCCTGTGGCGACACCGGCTTTCTGGATTTACGTCTGGTCAACCGCCTGCGGTGTGAACAGCTGGGCGTTCCCCCTCAACACATCCAACACGTCGGGCCGTGTACGTTTTGTTCAGGCGTAGCGCTGTCCTCGTATCGAAGAGACGGAAGTCGCGCCGGTCGTCAGCTGAGCGTCATCGGCTGGGACAGGGAATGACCATGACCACCGCTTGTGCCTGCACGCCTGCTCAGGGCCCTGGTGGGTGGCATTGGTAAGACGAAACTGTCATGCGTATTGGTGTTATTGGCGCGGGTGGCTGGGGGACGGCGCTGGCGGCCTTGCTGGTACGCGCCGGCCATACGGTGTGCCTGTGGGCACGCAAACCTGAGCGGTGCGCCGAACTGCAAAAGACCGGCGAGAATACCCGCTATTTGCCCGGTATTCGGCTTCCCGCACAGCTGACCTATAGTGCGTCTCTGGCTGCGGTGGCTGGCGAAAAAGCATTGCTGGTCCTGGCCGTTCCGTCCCAGGCCATGCGGGCCGTGGTGTCTGAACTGGTCCCGCTCACAACTGCGTCCGCCTCGGCCGCTCCGCTCCTCGTCAGCGCCAGCAAGGGGGTCGAGGAAGACACCCTGCTGACGATGAGCGGGGTGCTCCGGGAGGTGTTGGGACCCGAGGTGCAGACCCGTCTGGCCGTCCTGTCCGGTCCCAGCTTCGCGGTCGATGTGGTGCGCGGCCTGCCGACTGCGGTCACCGTTGCCGCCGCAACCCAAGCCGTGGCCCGGAAAGTCCAGCAGGTCTTTGCCACCGCTCAGTTTCGGGTCTACACCACGACCGATGTGACCGGGGTGGAGATTGGCGGGGCGGCCAAGAATGTCATTGCCCTGGCGGCCGGGGTCAGCGACGGCCTGGGCTATGGCCAGAGCGCCCGCGCCGCGCTCATTACCAGAGGATTGGTCGAGATGACGCGCCTGGCCGAGCGGCTGGGCGGCCTGCCCCAGACCCTGTCGGGCCTGTCGGGCCTGGGAGACGCTGTCCTCACCTGTACCAGCACGCTGAGTCGCAATTACCGGGTCGGGGTGCGTCTCGGCAAGGGCGAGTTGATCGGAGATATTCTGCACAGCATGTCCAGCGTGGCCGAGGGCGTCCCGAGCAGTCGCTCCATCTTTGCCCTGGCCCAGCGCTACGGGGTGGAAATGCCGATCATTGAGCAGATCCACGCTCTCCTGTACCGCCACAAACCCGCCCGGGAGGTGGTCGCTGCCCTGCTCGCGCGCGAGGTCAAACCCGAGTTCGGCAACCGAAATTGACATATCCGGCCCGAAAAGGTAAACGATGATGACTACCTCCCTCATCAGGAAGAGATCGCCGTTTGCCGCTCATGGTGGGAGAACAGCCCTGCCGGTTGAATTAGACATATACGGATGAAGGTCAATGAAAAGAACCTACCAACCCAGCAATGTCCGCCGCAAGCGCACACACGGCTTTCTGAGCCGGATGAGCACGCCGGCTGGTCGCGCCGTCATACGCCGGCGCCGCAGCAAGGGACGCAAACGTCTGAGTGTCCAAATCCCCCCCAAACAGGCGCGACGCTAGACACTGGCCGGTATACGTTCCCCAAAGCGGTTCGCATCCTGGTCCGCCGTGAGTTCTTAGCCCTGCAGCGTAAGGGTCGGCGTCGGCACACTCCGCACTTCGTGGTGATCACGCGACCGAGACACACCGGCTGCTCCCGTCTGGGGATTACAGCCACCCGCCGCTTTGGCAATGCGGTGATGCGAAACCGGATCAAAAGACACCTGCGCGAATTTTTTCGCCGTCACCGGGCCGACCTTGCTCCCAGCCAGGATATCCTGATCATTCCCAAGTCGGGGGCCGGCCGGCTGTCTTTCCACCACATCAGCCGAGAGCTGGGCCGGGCGCTGTCTCTTGCTGAGAAAACCCGCCTCGGCGTACACTAGGAAGAGCCAATGACGCCTCCCGTCGTATTCCGCACGCCCACTCTTCCGGCCCGGATTCTTCGGATAAGGTAGCGACGACACTATGGATAAAAAGAGTCTGCTCGCAATCGTCCTGTCTCTGATCATCCTGATTGGCTATCAGGAATTGATCGGCTATCTGTATCC
>WTHE01000419.1 GCA_011523315.1 Candidatus Binatota bacterium | reverse complement strand
GCAACAGAACAAGGCGATGAAGAGTTGGCGCAACTTTCCCAAAAAGTGTTGAACCAATTGCCATTAGACAATTAACATGAGGATAAAAAATGACCATGTTCGAATGGACACTGTTAGCAATTGCAATTATTGGCTGGATCGGGGCTTCGGTAACATACATCCGCACCCGTCGTTCTCATAAATATCAACGTAGCCCGGCTGAAGCGGCAGCGTAATCCGGGGGCACTACCCCTCCCCGTCCCGGATTCCGCTTCGTTCCATCCAAGCTGCCATTCTTAGGCAGCTTCCTCCTTCTGCTTTGATTGCCGCTGCTGCCCAGCCCCCAACTCCTTATGCAAAGCCCGCGCTTGTTCTTTATAGAACGCGATTCGCTCGTCCCATGTTTTGTCTTTCAGCTCCTGGTAATGCGCATCACGAATGCGTCGAACCATCTTCACCGCTTTCATCTTCGTCTCCTTCTCCAGAGGTGGTTACTTCGCGGGGAGAATATATCTCAATGGACTTGTAGCCCTGTTCCCGATTGACTGCGTTGAACAAGCGGATTTTGTCGAACCGTACGATGTGCTTGAAATTCCAGCTGACCAGCATATCAACCTCGGCGACTGTTGCTAGGGCGATATGGAGAGCATCATTGACAAACTTTTCAGGGAGAATCCGGCGTACTTCATAAGCCGCAGCCAACTGCTGTGCGGCGTCCGTCAATTCCGCAAACTCGGGCTCCAGTACAAGCAGAGCAGCATGCTGCGCTCTGACCCGCTCTGGGGCCAGAAGGATCTCTGCGGCAAGAATTTCGGATAGAACGGGCTTGAAGATCCTCCGTCGGAAGTCTTCCATCAGCCCATTTGACCACGGCGCAAACTCCTCATCGAAGCATCCACCAATGACAGACGTGTCAACATAGACGCGCTGAACTTTCATGACAGGGAACCATAAGGGGGTCAGTAGGTTGGTTAGCGGAGCGTAATCCGACGAGCACGGATGTGTCGGCTTACGCCTTCGGCGAAGCCGACCTACAAGGCTAATCGGTACGCGGCAGGATATCCGATGCGCAATCCGTACAAAACACCGTCAGGCTGCTTCGCCAGCATCCGTTTTGTCGCTGCCAGGTCGTCTTGAGCGATTTCATAGCTGCCCGTTGTGATGTCAAGCACCAGAAATTCGCCGGCATGTGCAGCCTCGACTTTGGTACGAATCTGTTCTTCATAGATCGCTTCACCCCGGGCTGCCACTTCTTCCGGGCTGGCATTTGCGTATGGCATCATTCCTCCTGCGCTGGACCAAGGACAGGGGCATCAATCCACCGGCACGTCCGCCTGGGCGAACTCCTCCTCTTCGCCAAATACGATCCGCCCGGCCGCATTCTGGGCCCGAATGCGGGCTTCCAGACTGGCCGGCAGCTGGAAGCTGCGCACCTCGGGAAACTTGTCCCGGTATAGATGCGGGCGCAGAAAAAACTCGTCGGGCGAGCTGATCGCGGCCTGGGTTTTGAGCGGTTCGGGGAACCAGCCACGGCGCATGAAGTCGGGACTGAAGAACACGTCCAGGTCTTTTTGAGACCAGGTTTTGACACTCATCGCATCATGGACGCTGTAGCCGTAGAAATCGTCTCGGACATCCCACCACACGGCGATCAGGTTGTGGTAGCCCCGGTCGCCCAGGTCTGGATTCATGAGCGTGGCGACCCGCTCGTCAATGAACAGCAGCTCGCCGTCGGGGCTGTGGACCTCGGTCCGCAGGGGATAAAACAGGTGCTGGTCCAGCCAGTAGATGACCCTGCCGGCGTAGTAGTCGGGCAGCCAGTCAGCCTTGGGCCGGGCTTCGACCACATAGGTCGAGACGCTGCCGTCAGGGTTGTAGTGGGCGTAGTCCTCGCCCATGAGTTTGAGATCTTTCGCCGCCACATCGGTAAACACGCCGCCCGGTGAGGCCAGGGTGATGGTTGGACGGGTGACCGGAAAGCGTATGGTCTCGTGCAGGACATCCGTGCCCAGCAAACGCCAGCTGAACTCCCAGGCGTCACGGCCGACCGAGTCGTCATAGGTCAGCGGCCAGCCGATCATTCTTTCTTCGCGCAGGGGTTGGGGGAAACGCCGGACGCGGCGCAGGGTCGGAGAATAGCCGAACAAGTCAGCCTTCTTGCGTTGCTCCTTATCGGTCCGGTAGCTGATGAACAGCAGCTGGTTGCCATGATTCTCCGGCGGCATCAGGTCCTGGGTGAGCCAGCGGGAGAACAGTTCGCCGGGCGGGGCGGTCAGATGGCCGAGCAGGCCGGCCGGTTCCCGGTAGTGGACCAGCACGATGACCTTGAGGTTTGACAGATAGCCGCTGGGCGTCAGCACCCCGCCGTCTTCAATCTGGACACAGTTCCAGCGCGGCATATGCGGAAATTCCATGGACCGGAAACCCATCTCCTCGGCCGTGTAGGGCGCCTCAAACGGATAGGCTTCGGCCGGCAGATACGGAATGGCCGCGTCCCGCGGGGTGTCGGTCGCAAAATCAACCCGCGCCAGCTCTTCTTCGGACAGCTCCGAGACGAGCCGCCAGGTTCTGGGGTCGTTTGACACGGATTCGGCCAACGCCGGGACGCTGGCGATGAGGAACCCAAGCGCAAGCAGCAGGGCGAAACGGCAAGACGCAGAACAAGAGATAATGCGAAGACGGCTGAACGACATGCTTACTCCTGTGTGTGGGATTGTTCGGGCAGCCCACTGTACAGCGCCGGCTCTTGGCCGACAAGCCACGGCCTAAGGCCGCTCGATTGCCAGGTCTGGCACGATTTCGGCGCCCAGGCGGGAAAACACCGCCGGGCGGATCTTGATTTTGGTATCCCGGCCACCGCCGCCCAACACCACCCAGTCCAGCCCCATGATCCGCTCGTCCACATACAGCGGCCACTCGGTCGGCAGCGAAAACGGCGTCACCCCGCCGACCTGCATGCCGGTGGCGGCGTGCATCTCCTCGGCGGTCGCAAATGAGGCTTTTGACACTCCCATCAGCTTGCGCACCCGCTTGTTCACGTCCAGCTGGGTGTGGGCCAGGACCACACACGCGGCGAACCGCTTGGGCGCTTTTTTGGAGGCGACAATAATCGTGTTGCCCGACTCGTGCAGGGCATAGCCGTACTTCTGGCAGAACACGACCGTCTCGGCATCGGCCGGGTCAATGCGAATCAGCTCATAGGCCACGCCGAGCTGCTCCACTGCGCGGATCACGTCTTGATTTGGCATGAGGACTTCCATTTCTCTCCGAATACGGCACTCGACCGCTCCATATATCAGCATCCCGAGTGACAACGGAATACCTGGGTTGACCGTGGTTGGAGCAATGATACACCAAATCAATCTGAAGACCACGTTCTGGTGAGGGAGCGTAGGTCACGCCTCCCGAAGCAAACCGAGCGAGCCGAGGCACAAGCATGACATCCGATCAGGGCCGACAGTGGCGATATCCGGGAGCACGCTGGTGGAAGTTCGACTTTCACACCCACACGCCGGCCTCCCAGGACTATGGCAAAGGAGGCGACCACGCCTCTGTCACGCCGAAGGACTGGCTGCTCGGCTTCATGCGCGCCGGCATAGATTGCGTAGCGGTGACGGATCACAACTCGGGGGAGTGGATCGATCCGCTCAAACAGGCGCTCAGCGAATTGGAGCAGGAGCGGCATCCCGACTTTCGGTCCTTATACCTGTTCCCGGGTGTGGAAGTCACCGCCAATGGCAGCGTCCACATCCTCGCCATATTCGATACCGACAAGAGATCAGCCGATGTGACAGCACTACTCGGCGCCGTTGGGTATCACGGCAGCCGGGGCGCGAGTGACATCGCGGCGGACGCCGCGCCTATCGGTGTCGTGGAAGCAATCAGCACAGCCGGCGCTCTCCCCATT
>WTHE01000586.1:14783-17855 GCA_011523315.1 Candidatus Binatota bacterium | reverse complement strand
AGGTCGTATAGTCTCGGCCATGCCTGGCCTTTCGATGACAGAGAAACTGCGTGCTTTGCTCCGCCGTTCCCAGCCAAGCCTCGTCCTCGGAGCCCACGATGCACTGTCGGCCAAGCTCGCTGAAGAAGCCGGGTTTGATGCGATCTGGGCGAGCGGTTTTGGCATTTCTGCGGTCAGCGCCCTGCCCGATGCCAATATCCTGACCATGAGTGAGACGCTTGACGCGGTCCGACGCATGAGCGCAGCGGTCAACATCCCTGTTATTGCCGACTGTGATAATGGCTTTGGCAACGCCATCAACGTCATCCGCACGGTTGCCGAATACGAGCGGGCGGGTGTCGCTGGGCTGTGTATTGAGGACAACATCTTTCCGAAACGGTGCAGCTTTTACGCCGGGGTCCGACGCGAGTTGGTTCCCATTGACGAGCACGCCCGGAAGATCCAGGCCGCCAAGGCGGCGCAAAACGATCCCAATTTTGTGGTCATCGCCCGCACCGAGGCCCTGATTGCCGGCTGGGGCAAACACGAAGCGCTTAAGCGCGCTGCGGCCTACGCCGAAGCAGGAGCCGACGCCATTCTGGTCCACTCCAAGGCGGCAGGCTTCGAGGAGCTCCAAAACTTCACGGCCGACTGGGACAACGCCTGCCCTCTGGTGTGTGTGCCAACAACCTACGCCGACACTAGCACGGCTGAGCTGGCAGCAGCCGGCTTCAGGCTGATTATCTTTGCCAACCAGGTCTTGCGGGCGGCCGTCAGCGCGATGCGCCACGCCCTCACCACCCTCAAGGCCGAGGAACGGCCGGCTGCGGTAGATGACCAGATTGCCAGCCTGTCCGACATCTACGAGTTGGTCGGCGTCCCCGCTCTACAGGACAACGAGCAAAAATTTCTCGTTCCGGGCGGGCACCAGGTCACAGCCATTATTATCGCCGCCGGCTTTGAAGAAAACCTGCTGCCGCTCATTGAAGATCGTCCCAAGGCGATGCTGGAAATCAAGGGCCAGACGATTCTTGAGCGCCAGATCAGCGCCCTGAACGAGTGCGGGGTGAAAGATATCGTCGTGGTGCGTGGCTACCAGAAGGAACAGATCAATCTGCCCAACATCCGCTACTACGACAACGACGCGTTTCTCGATACCGGAGAGTTGATCTCGCTGTTTGTGGCCGAAACGGAAATGTCGGGACCGTTTCTGTTTCTGTACTCCGATATCATCTTCGACCCGACCATCGTCGAAAAACTGCTCAGGTCGCAGGCCGATATCAGCATCGTGGTTGATCGGGCGTGGAATGATCAGCCCCGCTCAGCCGAAGACCTCCAGGCCAATAAGCCGGACCTCGTCGTCACCCACCAACCGCCCCAGCCCGGCTACCGCTTTCTGCCAGCCACGGAAGGCACGACCCTGTCCCGTATTGGCCGCAACCTGTCGGCCCAAGACGCCGATGGAGAGTTTATCGGCCTGGCCATGTTCTCTGAGACGGGCGCCCAGCTCCTGCGTCAGACCTATCAGACGGCCCGCGAACGGTTTCACACCAGCCGCTTTCACGAGGCCATCTCGATTCAACGGGCCGCTTTTACCGACATGTTGCAGGAACTGGTCAACCACGACCATCAGGTCGCGTGTGTGGATATCTATAAAGGCTGGCTGGAAATTGACACCTTTGAGGATTATCGTCGGGCGTGGGCGAAAATGAAATAATGGCCGAGAAGGATAACAGACGATGGGGCTTGCTCTCGAACACATTGATCGCCTGGTGCAGGACGAATACGCGTTTTTTGTTCAGGAAAAACAGGGCTGGAGTTTGACCCACGGTCCCCAGGATCTGGAGCTGGTTGCCCATGCGTTGCGGGTCATCCTGCACGCCCGCACCAGCCCGGATTTCCTGGCCGACTATCTGGCCCTGGCCGACTGCCAGGCGCAGGACGGGGGCTGGAGTCCGTTTTCGGCTGACTCCGAGAGCACGGTGTGGGTCTCAGCCTTTTGCGGACTGATGCTGATCCGAGGCAATCGTTTTCTGCACCAGGCTCGGATCGGTCAGGCTGTGCGTAGAGCGATTGACTATTTTCTCGACACCCAGCACGCCGACGGTCGATGGGTTGATCCCAGCTGGGCGGACCTCGATACCACCAGCCATCCGGTCAGTTTCTTCAACGTGGTCATGGCCTTGGGCGAGCCCTATCGACGGTCTGAAGTCGTGCCCGCGTGGCAAAAGGGTGCCCGGTTCATTCTTGACAATCAAAGCCCGGACGGAGGCTGGTACGACGACGAGTTCCACCCCTCGGGCGTTGAGATCACCGCTCACCTGATTCAAGATGCCCTGATTGCCGACTTGGCCATGGACGGCCAACTCAGCGGTGTGCGGGAGTCATGCACCAAGGGGACACAAAAGCTGTATGAGTGGCAGGCCGCAGACGGTTCCTGGGACGGAGAAAATGTCGATCATACCATGGACTGTACCCGGTCCTTGATGGTGGTGACCCGTTTGCTGGGGGATGCCCACGGACAGGAGACTATTGAACGCGGCCTGGGCTGGATTCTGACCAACAAGAATCCCAGCGGTTGGGGTGATTTCCCCGAGTTGGAGACCAACCTGGAGCGAACCTGCGACGGGATTGACACCCTGCTGAAATACAAAGCCTACCGCAGTCCAGACCACCAGGCGGTAGTGCGGCTGTGGGGCTACATTCCCTAGACCTCCAAGCGGCATCCGCCGTCAGCCTCCACGTTCGACGTTTCAGATTGATGCCTCCAGACTCTGCCACCAAATGGCTCGAAGCCTGTCCCACCGCAGACCTGCCACCCGGAGCGCGCAGACTGGTCAAGCTGAAGAGCATAGAGATTGCCCTGTTCAACCTGAACGGTACGGTGTATGCCATCAACAATCGGTGTCCCCACCGCAGAGGACCGCTTATCCGAGGCTTTGTCGACGACAGGGGCGGCATCAAATGTCCGATGCACGGCTGGCGATTCGCGTTACGCGACGGCACCAGCCCACGCCCGGCTCGGGCGACGGTCTATCCGGTCAAAGCTGAAAACGGGAGCCTCTACCTCTGGATCTCGCCGCCTGAGCAGGA
>WTHE01000586.1:12693-14683 GCA_011523315.1 Candidatus Binatota bacterium | reverse complement strand
GCGGCCTAATTGTACGGTAGAGCAGGCTCTTTCCAGGAGAAATCGCGCGTGCCGAGAAAAGCCTCATTTGAGAAGGAGGCCATTCCCCATTTTGACACCCTCATGCGCACCGCACTGCGCCTGAGCGGTGACCGGGCACGCGCGGAAGACGCGGTCCAAGAAACCTATCTGCGCGCTTGGCGTTCGTTCCAAACCTATACGCCAGACACCAACTGTCGGGCCTGGTTGTTTAAGATTCTCCTGAACGTCTTAAAGAAGACGGCCGGGAAAAAACGGCGCGACCCCTTGCTTGGCGCCGAGGACATCGAAACGTCCTCAAAAGTCGTCAGCCTGTTTCCCACAAGCGGGGAAGAAAGGGGAGAGGGCCAGGATATTCTTGCTGCGGTCAACCAGTTACCCCCCCAGTTTAGGCAGGTGTTATGGCTCGTTGTGGTCGAAGGATTTGCCTATAAAGAAACCGCCCAGATGCTCGACATTCCAATAGGAACAGTGATGTCGCGGCTTTACCGTGCCAGGCGTGAGCTGCGTCGCCTCTTGGCCGAGCCCGGGCTGCCGCACAAAGAAGGGACCTCAGGCCATGGACTGTAAAGACGTACACAAACTCCTGAGCCCCTTTCTTGATAACGAACTCAGCGCTCCTGATACCTTTCCTGTGGCTGAACACCTCGATGTCTGCCCGGAATGTCAGCAAGAGCTGACCGCCATGCAGCAGCTCGACACACGGCTCAGGGAAGCTGGACACGGGCCGGTTGGCGGGACTGACGAGCTACGCGCCTCGGTTATGGCACTGTGTTCACCACGGACCTGGAACCGGCGCTGGCGTAGCCTTGGAGTGGCTGCCGCCGCAATCCTCTTCCTGGTCATCGGCCAGCAGCTTTTCTCAGCCCCCTACGATCCAGAAGCCCGGGCGTTCAGCGGCGCGCTGACACACGAAATCTGGCTGAATGATAACAGCACCTTTTCCCTGCCTTGGCTGGACCCGGACAGCCTCAAAGACGTGCTTCGTCAAGAAGGCTTGACCGAGATTCCCAACCTCAGCCCGGTCGGCTTCCACCTTGTCCGAGCCCGGGTCAGCCGGCCGCTCAGACAAGTCTTTGTCCAGCTCGTGTATCGACGGCGCAGCGAGGAGATATCGATCTTTGTCTCGCGGCGCTGGAAACGGTCCTTATCGGGCATCAGTCACCGGGATGGGTTTACGATTATCCCCCTCGGCATTCGTGCCGTCTTTCTGGTCAGCAAAGATCGTCCGCCCAATTTCCCGGACATTCATCAGCTGGCCGAGGAAGAAATCAACGCCCTGTCGACCTGAACCATCCAGGCAGGAACCAGCCTCCCGTTCCTGCCTCCCCTCTTACCCCCTCTTGCCCAGCTCCTGCATCACCACCTCGCATCCCGTCAGCTTCAGATTGATCCTGAGGTGCTCAAGCTCTCCTCGTGCCGAGCACGGTCGTAAGCTGGTGGAGAAAAACCTGGACCTCAGCCGTATCCGTGAGCCGATAGCAGGCCGCAGTCACCCGTGGCTCTTCGGCCACTAGAATGCCAAGGCCGCAGTCGGCCACAGCGCCAAACGCATCCTCATCCGTCACATCGTCGCCGAGGTACACCGGCAAGGCATCGGTCCCGTCCAAGCCCAGCGCTTCCAGCAGCCACACCACGGCTTTGCCCTTATGCCACTCACTGGCCGGCCGCAGCTCAAAGACCTTTTTGCCCAAGCCCTTGCGCAGCTCTGGACAGCCTCGCAACACGGCATCCACGATCAGCTCCAGGCGTCCCACGCATTGAGGTCGAACCTCACGAAAGTGGACGGCGATCGCAAACTTTTTGCGCTCAACGCGCGCCCCGTCAATCCCCGACACAGCCTTCAGCAGCTCCTGCTCAGCCCGATCCAGGCTGGCCACACAACCGTGCCCGTGTTCGTATCTCAGGCCCCTCCCGGCAATATCAAAGCCGTGGCTGCCGGCATAAATCAGCCCCTCAATCCCCACCAGAC
>WTHE01000586.1:0-12593 GCA_011523315.1 Candidatus Binatota bacterium | reverse complement strand
GAGCACTCCTGCCCGGCCAAAACCCCTTGCCTTAGCAAGCGTGTTTGCTAGTCTAAGGCCGCTTTGAGGCGGAAGGGGAGTCGTGTTAAGGGGGACGCATGTCGCAATACGTCGAGGGACCTGACGCCGAACAGGTCATCGAGCACCAATCCCAACTCATTGACTACTTCTATCAGGCCGGCAAGCCACGCCAGGAGTGGCGGATTGGGACGGAATACGAAATGGTCGGCGTCTCGCGCCGCAGCGGCCGCGCCGCCCGCTACTCGACAAACCGGGGCATTGAGCGTCTGTTGTTCCGCCTGGCCGACTCGCTGGGCTGGGAGCCGCAAGAGGAAGAGGGTCATGTGATCGCCCTGCGTGGCGAACGGGCCAATATCACCCTCGAGCCGGGGGCTCAGGTCGAACTGTCGGGCGAACAGTGCAAAACCATCCACTGCACCCGTGCCGAACTGGATAAGCACTTCACCCATCTCCTGGCGGCCGGAGATGCCCTTGAACTCGACTTTTTGAATCTCGGCATGCAACCGGTCAGCTCCCTCGACGATATCCAGTGGATTCCCAAAACGCGCTACCGCTTCATGGCCCCGTATATGGAGCAGGTCGGCAGGCTGGGCCATCGGATGATGAAACAAACGGCCTCGGTCCAGGTCAATTTCGATTTCAGCGACGAGACCGACGCCATGACCAAGTTCAAGGTCGGCATGGGCCTGGTTCCGATTCTGGCCGCCATGTTTGCCAACTCGCCCTTCTCGGACGGCAAACTGAACGGCTATATGAGCATGCGCAGCCATGTGTGGACCGATACTGACCCGCGTCGGTGTGGTCTGCTGTCGTTTGCCTTTTCCGACCAGGCCGGCTTCGAGGACTATACCGAGTACGCCCTGAACGTCCCGATGTATTTCATTGTCCGGCAGGGTCAATGGATCGACATGACCGGCACACCGTTTCGGCACTATCTTGAGCAAGGCCACAATGGACACCGGGCGACCCTGGAAGATTGGAACCAGCACCTGACCACACTCTTCCCCGAGGTGCGTATCAAGCGCTACCTTGAACTGCGCTGTTTTGATAGCCAACCGTATGAGCTGATGCTGGCTGTCCCGGCCTTGTGCAAGGGCATTTTCTACGACAACGATCCGCTGTGGGCGGCCTGGGATCTGGTCAAGAAGTGGAATTGGGAAGAACGCCTCGCAGCCTATACGGCCGCCCACCGACAAGCCCTCGGCGCGCGGGTCCAAGGCATCCGCTTGCACGACTATGCCAGGGAACTGGTCTCCATTGCCTGGCAAGGTCTGGAACGTCAGAACGACGTCAATGAAGACGGAGAAAACGAGACGCTCTACCTCGAACACCTGCGGGAGGAAATCGCCCGCGGCCAGTGCCCGGCCTATACCCTGGTCGAAAAGTGGATGGGCGAGTGGAATTACGACGTGGGGCGGCTGATTGAGGGCACCGCCTACCGGCTGCCCGAAGACGCCTGAGCCCGGCGATCTCTCCCTGTCGTCTCAAGCCCGCGCCGATCAAGAGCCTGACCGCACCCGCCACGATTGCCCTGCCAAACCCGAATCTTGCCGTTTACGAATGGCCCGCGTGACCGCTCAGATCCATTCTGACGGCGCGCTTGTGTTCCCCCCCTTCATATTTCGTGCTATGAAGCCGGGCATACGCATGGGCACCGACAAAGGAGGCAGCATGGAACTCAGCAAAGACCAGCTGGTGTGGATGTACGAGCGCATGCAGCTCATTCGGACGTTTGAAAACCGGGTGAAGCTCGAGTTCGGCAAAGGCAAGATTCCCGGCTTCGTCCATCTGTACGCCGGCGAAGAAGCCGTTGCGGTCGGAATATGCGCCAACCTGACTGATCGCGACTACATGACCTCGACCCACCGCGGCCACGGCCATTGCCTGGCCAAGGGCGTTGATCCACGCGGCATGATGGCCGAACTGTTCGGCAAGGCCACCGGCACCTGCAAGGGCAAGGGTGGCTCGATGCATATCGCGGATATGGACAAGGGCATGCTGGGCGCCAACGGCATTGTTGGCGGTGGTCCGCCGCTGGCCTGCGGCTCGGGTCTGACCGCCAAGACCAACAAGACCGATCAGGTCACGATTTGCTTTTTTGGCGACGGCGCGTCCGAGCAGGGTACCCTGCACGAGAGCCTCAACCTGGCCGCTATCTGGAAACTGCCTGTCGTCTTCGTGGCCGAGAACAACGGCTACGCCGAGTCCACGCCCGCCCACTACCACTGTAGCGTCGAAAACATCGCCGACCGTGCGGCAGCCTATAACATGCCCGGCATCAGCGTCGACGGCAACGATATCTTCGCCGTCCACGAAGCCACCGCCTCGGCGGTGGCGCGAGCTCGGTCGGGTCAGGGACCGACCCTGCTGGAGTGTAAAACCTACCGCTTCTACGGCCATTACGAGGGCGATCAGCAGACCTACAAAATTCCCGGGGAAAACGAAAAATATCAGGCCGAGAAGGACCCGATCAGCCTCTTCAAGGACAGCGTCGTGTCCCGCCAACTCGTCGCCCAGGACGAACTCACGGCCATCGAGGAGCGGATCGAAGCCCAGATCGAAGCGGCGGTCCAGTTTGCCGACGATAGCCCGTTTCCGGATGTCGCCGAAACCTTTACCGACGTGTACGTCGATTACTGAAGGACGCCCTGCGGTCCGGCTGCCGGCCGCAGCGGGCATTCTTGCCGGAGGGGACAATCATGGCCGAAAGACAGCTCAATTTTAATCAGGCGCTCAACGAGGCAATGCGCCAGGAGATGCAACGCGACCCCAAAGTCATCCTGCTCGGCGAAGACGTCGCCGGCGGGGCGGACGTTGAGCACCTGGAGGGCGAGGATGCCTGGGGCGGGGTGCTGGGCGTGACCAAAGGACTCGTCCAGGAGTTTGGCCGCGACCGTATTCTCGATACGCCGATCAGCGAGTCGGGCTTCATCGGCGCTGCGGTTGGCGCCGCAGCCACCGGGCTGCGGCCCATCGCCGAGATGATGTTTGTCGGTTTCATGGGCGTGTGCTTCGACCAGATTCTGAATCAGGGCGCCAAGCTGCGCTACATGTTTGGCGGCAAGGCCGAGGTGCCCCTGGTGATCCGCACCATCTGCGGCGGCGGCTTTCGGGCGGCAGCCCAGCACTCTCAGGTCCTGTACTCCCTGTTCACCCACATTCCGGGGGTGAAAACCGTGGTGCCGGCCACGCCGTACGACGCCAAGGGCCTGCTCATTTCGTCGATTCGGGACAACGATCTGGTCATCTTCTTTGAAGACATCACCCTGGGCGCCCTGAAGGGTCCGGTCCCCGAAGATCCGTACACCATTCCTTTGGGCCAGGCCGAGGTGAAACGCGAGGGCGCCGACGTGACCATCGTGGCGATCGGCAAGATGGTCCACCACGCCCTACAGGCGGCCGAGGAACTGCAAAAACAGGGTCGCAGCGCCGAGGTCATCGACCCGCACACCCTGTCGCCGTTTGACGAACAGACGGTGCTCGACTCGGTCGAAAAGACGGGCCGCCTGGTCGTGGTTGACGAGTCCCACCCGCGCTGCAATGTGGCTCGGGATATTGCGGCCGTGGTCGCCGATAAGGGTTTTGATTTCCTCAACGCGCCAATCAAAACCGTCAGCGCACCGCATACGCCGGTGCCGTTCAGCCCGACGCTGGAAGACCACTATTTGCCGAACGCGGCCAAGGTCAGCGAAACCGCCCTGGCCCTGTTCTAAGCGCCCGAGCCCCAGCCTGCACCTATGAGTTCCGTCGGTATCATCGCCAATCCACGCGCGGGCAAAGACATCCGGCGTCTGGTCGCTCACGGCTCGGTCCTCGACACCCAGGAAAAGGTCTACATCGTCCGCCGGGCCGTCCTGGGTCTGGAAGGCGCCGGGGTCGACGAGATCGTCTTCTTCCCCGATCCGGCCTCGATCGGGCCGAAGGCCCTGTCGGGTATTGAGGGCAACAGAAAGGCGCGTATCCGCATGCTGGAAATGTCGGTCTACGACGAAGCGGCCGACTCGACGCGGGCGGCCGCCCTGATGCGCGACCAGGGTGTGGCGTGTGTCATCGTGCTGGGCGGAGACGGCACCAACCGGGTGGTCACCAAGGGCTGTGACGCCATGCCCCTGGTGCCCCTGTCCACGGGCACTAATAACGCGTTTCCACGCTTTGTCGAATCGACCCTGGCCGGCATGGCGGCCGGCTATTACGCGGCCCGAGGGCTGTCTGCGGACGAATTCTCATTTCCGACAAAACGCCTGAACCTGTACCGCAACGGCAGCTTTGACGATGTGGCGCTGATCGATGTCGCGGTCTGTGACTATCAGTTTGTGGGCGCGCGGGCGCTGTGGGAAGTCGGCCGGCTCAAACAGCTCTTCCTGACCCAGGGCCAGCCGACCAACATCGGCATGGCCTCGGTCGGCGGGATGCTCGACCCCGTTCGGCCCGACGAATCCGCAGGCCTGTGCCTGCAACTCGGCGACGGCGGCCGGGCGGTCACCGCAGCCATCGCGCCGGGGCTGGTCACTGCGGTTGGCGTCCAGAGCCACACCCGGCTGCACATCGGCGACCGAGCCCCGGTCACCTTCAGCCCGTCCATCCTGGCCCTGGACGGGGAACGCGAGATTCCGATCGCCGCGGACGAGGCGTGGGAGGTCGAGCTGAGCTGGGACGGCCCGCGCGTGCTGGACATCGCCAGGATCATGGATGCGGTGCGAGAGGGCTGAGGGTCGGCCATGAAGGTCATGATCTGCACCACCCATTTTCCGCACTGCGCAGAAGTCCTGCGCCACCACCTGCCGGACGATACGATCATCGCCTGCCCGGCCGAGCAGGTTGTTGCCAGAGCGGCCGAGGCCGACGTGTTGGTCCCAGCCATGTACCGGGTCGACGCCAGGGTGATTGACAACACCTCGGCGACACTGATCAATCAGTTCGGCGTCGGCATTGAAGGGGTGGATATCCCGGCTGCGACCCGCCGCAGCATCTACGTCGCCAATGTGCCGGGCCATGAAGGCGCGGGCAACGCCGCCTCGGTAGCCGAGCACGCCATCTTTCTGATGCTCGGCCTAGCCCGCCGCTATGCCGAGGCCCAGGCCAGCGTCCGCAAGCGCGCTCTGGGCGCCCCGCTCGGCACGGCGCTGATGGGCAAGACGGTCGCCATTCTTGGTGTCGGCAGCATCGGCCGCCAGCTCGCGCTGCGTCTCAAACCCTTTCAGGTCCGCCTACTGGGCATGAAACAACACCCGTCCGAGGCCCTCAAACGCGAGCTGGATCTTGATTTTCTTGGCACCCAGCACGATTTGACCCAGGTTCTGACCCAGGCCGATTTTGTAGTGCTGGCACTCCCGGTGACGCCTGCGACGCGGGCGATGCTGAACGCCGCAGCCTTCGCCGCAATGAAAGACACGGCCTTTGTCATCAATGTCGCCCGCGGCCCGGTCATTGACCATGACGCCCTGGTCGAAGCCCTGGCCCACGGACACATCGCCGGAGCCGGACTCGACGTGTTTTGGGACGAACCGACCGATCCCGACGATCCGCTGTTTCGGTATAATGTCATTGCCACGCCCCACACCGCAGGCGTCACAGACCTGTCGTACAACGACATCGCACGCGGGCTGGCCGCAAACGTGAACCGTATCCGGGCCGGCCAGCCGCCAATCAACTGCGTCAACCGGGAAGCGGTGCAGACCCGGCGGGGCTGAGGCGTCGTCCGCACCGCCTCGGCTGATGAACGACGGCATGCGACTTCTCCAGACGCTGAGCATCTGTGCCGTGCTCCTGACGCTGTATGCCTGCCAGCCCTCTCCACCGCCTCCGCCGACCCGTTCCCCAAGCCCGCTCGATCTCTCACAGGTCGGGACCGTCTCTGGCCAGGTCCGTTTTGAGGGGCCCGTTCCAGTCCCGACCACGCTGCAACTCGGCGGCTGGTCGGCGTGCCGCGTCCAGCACCCGGACGGACTGCCAGCCGCCGCCGACCTCCTGGTCCGCGACGGCAAACTGCAGAACGCGCTCGTGTCTATCACCCACGGCTTGGGAGAGCGCGTCTTTGCCGTGCCCCAGGAACCGGTCCACAGCGACCAGCGGGGCTGCGTGTTCATCCCCCGCATTCTGGCCGTCCGGGTTGACCAGCCGCTGCGCTTCGTCAACAGCGACCCCATCGCCCATAATGTCCATGGCTGGCCGCAGCAGGCACGACCGTGGAACCTGAGCCTTGGTGTCATGGGAGCCTCGAAAACGATTCGGGTTCACACACCGGAAAGCGTCATTCCCATCACCTGTGACATTCACGGCTGGATGCGCGCCTATGTGGCCGTTTTTGACCACCCGTATTTTGCCCTGACCGACGCCGAGGGCAACTTTTCCCTGTCCGAGGTTCCGCCGGGCGCTTACGTGCTGGAAGCCTGGCACGAACGCCTGGGCGTGCAGCGCACCTGGCTTGAGCTGGGACCGCGGGAGGAACGCGAGCTTGTCTTTACGTTTCACTCCAGCGACTGAAACCGAGCCATGAAATATGTGTGGATAGGCGTAGGTGGATTTCTGGGGGCGAATGCTCGGGCCTTGCTGGCCGACTGGGCGGCCCAGCGCTGGGGCCTGACGTTTCCCTACGGCACCTTTATCGCCAATATCAGCGGCAGTTTTCTGCTCGGGCTCCTCATGGTCGTCCTCAGCCACCACGCCCTGCTGGACTCTCCCTACCGCCTGTTTTTTGCGATCGGCTTTCTGGGAGCCTACACGACCTTCTCCACCTACACCTATGAGGCCTTCGGGCTTTTGCAGGCCGGACAGGTCGGCCTCGCCTGCCTCAGCCTCTTTGGCAGCGTGGTCCTCGGTCTGCTGGGCGTGGGTCTGGGCATCATCCTGGGCAGGGTTCTGCTCGGCTCAGCCTGAACCTGTCGGCCCGGCACAAGCCTGTTCACTCTTGCGCGAAAAGACCGCGCCCAGTATAGGACAAGGGGCCGCCCACACCTCAAGCAGCCGAAGTGAACACCACCCGTGCCAAACCGTAGAGCCGTCCCACACCGGATACGCTCAGCCGGCAGTCTGATCGGCCGGTCGCTCGTCGTCTGTTGCCTGAGCCTCGTGGTGTCCCAGTGCCTGGCCAAGCCGCGTCCTCCGGCTCCGGCCGAGCCCGCGCCTGTCTCGGCTCAGCAGGCCACCGAATCTTCCCGGGACCTCCTGAACCGGTTTAACGCATTTCTTGACCGTGCCTGATCGCTCCCCGCTACGATGCCAGTCTACCAGTTGAGCCAAGCGCTGGTCTTCCCCGACCCCGAATGGGCCAACCCGGAGGGCATTTTGGCCGTTGGCGGAGACCTCCGGGTCTAGCGTCTGCTGCTCGCCTACCACCAGGGCATTTTCCCCTGGTACGAAGAAGGCTCTCCGATTGTGTGGTGGAGCCCGCCGAGCCGGTGTGTTTTACAACCGGGAGAATTTCACGCCTCGCGCAGCCTCAAGCGCCTGATCAGACAGGAACGCTTTACCATCAGCCTGGATCGGGCATTCGGACCGGTCATTCGGGCGTGTGCCGAAACACGCCTGGCCAAGGGCCAGGCTACCTGGATCACCCGCGATATGGTGGAGGCCTACTGCACCCTGCATGAAGCCGGATTCGCCCACTCGGTTGAGGCCTGGGACGGGCGGCGCCTGGTCGGCGGCATGTATGGGGTGAGTCTGGGCGGCGCCTTTTTTGGCGAATCCATGTTCAGCCGCGTCTCCAACGCCTCCAAAGTCGCGTTTTTCAGCCTCACTCGACAGCTTGAGGAATGGGGCTTCAGCCTGTTCGACTGCCAGATCAGCAATCCCCACCTGCACAGCCTGGGGGCGTACGAAATCCCCCGCGCCGAGTTCCTGGCCCGGCTGAGCCAAGCCCTGAGCCTGCCCACCCGACGGGGCAGCTGGGGCTGAGCCAGATCTAGGGCAGAAGCGGTGTTTGACTGATGATCCGCTCGCTCTCAAGCTGCTGAATGTCCTCGGCCGACAGCCCCAGAATACGGCCAAACACATCGGCGTTGTGCTGGCCAAAACACGGCGCCGGCGTTCTGACCTCCGAGGGCGTGGGATGGAATTTGGGGACAAAGCCCGGATACAGATGCGTGCCGGCCTCTGCCCGATCAATGGCCAGCAGAAACTCGCGGGCGGCCAGTTGAGCATCGCTCATGACCTGCGGTCCCGACAGGACAGCGCCGGCCGTGACGCCGGCCTGCTGCAACTGCTCCATCAGCGCGGTATGCTCGTGGTTCTTGGTCCAGGCGGCAATGTGGGCGTCGAGTTCATCCTCGACCGCCTTTCTGCCCGCAGCAGTGGCAAAGCTCTCGTTCCGGCTCCAGGCCGGATTGCCCAGGACGTGGCAGAACTTCTGCCACTCGGCGTCAGAGGCAATCGTAATCATCACCCACTCATCATCGCCCGCACACGGGTAACAGCCGTGGGGCGCCAGCGTCGGATGGCGGTTGCCGACCGGTTCCTGCACCCGCCCGTTTACGGTGTAGTCGAGCAGGGCTTCGGCGTTGAGCGGAAGCAGGCCCTCGACGTGCGAGAGATCGACTGACACCCCCTCGCCACGCCGTTCCTGTTCAAACACCCCGACCAGGGAAGCAAAACACGCGTTGAGCGCCGACACTGGATCACCGATGGCGTTGCTCAACATCTGCGGCGGTCCGCCCTCATAGCCCGTCACCCCGGTAATCCCGGCCATCGCCTCGGTCGTACAGCCAAAGCCGACATACTCACTCTCCGGACCGGTGTTGCCAAACGCCGGCAGGGTCACCATCACCAGACGCGGGTTGACCGCAGACAGGGCCGCAAAGTCGATACCCAGTTTGAGCAGAATGCGCGGCGGATAGTTGGCGACCAGAATGTCGCTGGCCCGAATCAGCTCCTTGAACAGCTCACGACCGCGCGGATGGGTCAGCTCCAGGGCGATACCGATCTTGTTCCGGTTGACCGTATTGAACGTCGGCGACTGTTCGTACAGCTTGGGGCCGTCATCCGAGCCCTGCAGGCCCGCCCCGCGCCACCAGTCCATATGCGACGGTGACTCGACCTTGATCACCTCGGCGCCAAAATCGCCCAGCAAACAGGTGGCCATGGGTCCCGCCCAGCCGTTGGTCAGATCAACGATACGGAGTGGTTTGGTCATGACTGTCTCCTTGCAGGGTGAACGATGATGACTGATCGTATCGAGAAGAGATCATCGTTCACCTTGTTCACCCTGTTAGACTATGCCCTCATCCCGCAGGCGCTGCACCTCGGCCGCCGCATACCCCAGGCGACTCGTCAACACCGCCTCGGTGTGCTCGCCCAACAGGGGCGCGCGCGTCAACGGCCACAGCGGCTGGCCATACTCCCGGAACGGCGGACCCGGAATCTTCACCCGGCCGCCCTCGGGATGCTCCACCTCAAGAAAATGCCCGCGTTCCTTGATCTGCACCCATTCCACCACTTCCTTGGGCGACGGGATCGGACACACCGGAATGCCGCGGGCTTGGGCGGCGTGATAAATATCTTCCTTTTTTTGCTCGCGCAGCCACGGCAGCAGGGCGTCGTGCAACTCCTTGGCATGCGCGCCCAGGGTGGTCAGCGTCTGAAAGCGGGGGTCATTGGCCAGGTCTGCTCTGCCGACCAGCTCCAGCAGGGCAAAGATCTGGTGCGGCAAACCGGCATGAATCCCGACATAGCCGTCGGCACATGGCAGGGTGGCCAGGTTGGGAAAGCCGAGGTGAAACTGACGACCGGAGCGCTGGCGCACGAATCCGGAGTATGAGAAGGCCACAAAATCGTACAGGGTGGTGGCAATCAGGGCTTCCTGAATCGACACCTCGACGTGCTGCACCGCGTCGAGGGCAGCCCGGTTGCGGACCGCCTGCAGGGTACCGATGGCGGCGTACAGCCCGGCCACATACTGGCCAAAGGCTCCGCCCGGCTGGACCGGCGGACGGTCCAGCTCTCCCATCGGATAGGTCCAGCTGCCCAGGGCGTAGGCTACCCCGTCGGTCAGACTGTAGTCCCGATACGGCCCGGACGAGCCGAAGTTGGAGATGGAGGTGTGGACGAGGCGGGGGTTGGCCCGTTCCAGCACCTCAGCGCTCAGGCCCAGACGTTCCAAGACACCGGGCCGGAAGTTTTCGACCACCACGTCGGCCTGGCTCATCAGCCGACAGACAATCTCACGCCCCCGGTCGGTTTTGAGATCGAGCGTGATGCCCTGCTTGCTGGTATTCAGAAAGCAGAACAGGCCGCTGCGTTCCAGTCCTGGCCGGTCGGCAAAAAAAGGCGGCAGCCCGCGGCCCCCGTCGCCCGCCTGGGGCTTCTCGACCTTGACCACCTCAGCCCCGTAGTCGGCCAGCAGCTTGGTACAGTACGGCCCGGCGATATAATGACTCAGGTCGACAACACGAATTCCACTCAGGGCGTGTTTCATTGATCGGTCTTTCTCGGCATGTCGCGTTCCGACTCGTCTCTGAGCCGGCAAGGGGCAAGTATCGGCCATCTCGATCCGTCAAGTCAAGGGTCACGGCCGACAGCTCCCGACTTCCGACAGCCGGATTGACCTGCGCCGGATTCTGCCTAATACTCTGCCAGTGCAGGGAAAGACAGCCCGGCCGAGTCCCGACCTCCAGAGAGGAGAGGCTATGATTATTGATACAGAGACCTTTGGGGAGATCAAAAGCGCCGTCAACCAGGCGACGCAGGGGATCGGCACCGCAACCCAGCTCGTCAAAGGTCTCGGTCCTCAGACCGAAGAAGCCCGAACCTACATCAGCCGGCTGCTCAACCAGATTCTCGAGGTTCAAGTCCACGTCCAGCGCGCCAATGCGGTCCTTGACGCCCTCAAAGACGCCAACCAGGAAGAAAGCTCGCAGCAGTAAGCCGGTCTTGGCGCCCCGTGCAGTCGTGCCTTTGGCCCGCGGTTCGGGAGGTGGCATGCTAGAAGGAAAGATTGCGCATATTCGTCGGCGCCTGGCCGGCAACAAATTCACCCCGCCGCCACTGGA
Source organism: Candidatus Binatota bacterium (assembly GCA_011523315.1). Taxonomy (GTDB): domain Bacteria; phylum Desulfobacterota; class Binatia; order Bin18; family Bin18; genus JAAXHF01. The sequence continues at coordinate 1,590 of WTHE01000586.1, read as the reverse complement.
AACCGGGATGCGAGCCGGCGTCGCCCTCCTCTTGCAGCCCCGGCGCGACGACCTGCATATGCTGTTCATCCACCGTGCCCATCATCCCCAGGACCCGTGGTCCGGCCATATGGCGTTTCCCGGCGGTCGCCAGGAGCCGGACGATCCCAGCCTGGAGATCACCACCCGACGCGAAACCAGGGAAGAAGTCGGCATTGACCTCGACCAGCACGGCGAGTACCTGGGACACCTCCAGGCCGTTCAGGCCACGGCGCGTGGACGCGCCATCCCCATGACTGTCGCCCCGTATGTCTACCTGGTGTCCCCCCAGGCGCACCCCGAGCCCGACCCGGTTGAAGTGCAGGATACAATTTGGGTGCCGCTGGCCTTCATGCAGCAGGACGGCGTTGAGCAGCAGGTGAGGCGCGACCTGCACGACGGGACCTCGATTCAGGTTCCGGCCCTGCTGTACGGCGGCAAGACGATCTGGGGTCTGACCTACCGTATGCTGCGCGGGTTTTTGGAACTCATCGCCTGAGGCGGCACTCCTGTTTACTGAACGCTCATTCAGCCTCGCTTGACAGCCTAGGCCCCAATATGCAACACACTGTCTCAGAACCCCGACGGCGGTATTCCTCCGCCCGAGGCCGATACTCAAACTGTAAGCAAACCGTAAGGAGGATCTAGTATGGCCATGCGTGTTGTCTCGGCAGACTCCCACATGATGGAGCCGGCCGAACTGTGGGTAGAGCGTCTTGACGCCAAGTACAGAGAGCGTGCTCCAAAAGTCATTGACAATCCCAATAAGCCCGGACTGATTTTTGTGGCTGAGGGCATTGACCCCTTTCCGGTCGCTGGTGGATTCGGCGCGGGCCGGTCGGGCCAGGAACTCAAAGACCATCTGGACAAGGGCTATGAGGCTGCCCGGCCGAGCGGCTGGGACCCGGCCGAACGGATTAAGGATCAGGACATTGACGGTGTCGAGGCCGAAGTGCTGTATACCACGCTGGGCATGTCGCTGTTCGGTCTCGAAGACGCCGCGCTGCAGGAAGCCTGCTTCAAGACCTATAACAACTGGGTCGCCGAATTCTGTTCCTACAACCCCAAACGCCTGTACGGCATCAGCCTGATCTCGTTGTACGACATTGATGCCGCAGTCAAGGAACTCGAGCGCACCCACAAACTCGGCATGCGCGGCGCCATGATCTGGGGCTCGCCTCCGGAAGACACCCCCTATAACAGCCCCCTCTATGACAAGTTCTGGCAGGCCGCGTCCGACCTCGACATGCCCCTGTCACTGCACGTCATCACCGGCAAGAGCAAGGAGAGCAAGGTCAACTTTGAGCAGATCAGCTCCTTCTACATGAACCTGATTCATGAGATTCAGCGCTCGCTGACAACCCTGATTTTCGGCGGCGTGCTGGAGCGCTTCCCCCAGCTCAAGATCGTCTCGGCCGAGAACGACATCGGCTGGTTCCCGCACTTCATGTACCGCATGGATGACGCCTACGAGAAGTTCAACATCATGGAAAAGAACCCGCTGCCGATGAAGCCGAGCGATTATGTCCGGCGTCAGATGTGGGGCACCTTCCAGGATGACGCGGTCGGTCC
>WTHE01000711.1 GCA_011523315.1 Candidatus Binatota bacterium | reverse complement strand
ATAGCGGAGAGCCGACCGCCGTGTGAGGAGGGCAACATGGTCCGGGCTTTGGACGATATCCGTATTCTCGATCTGACCCACTTCTATAATGGTCCCTACTCGACCCTGGTGCTGGGCTTCCTGGGCGCGGAAGTGATTAAACTCGAACCACCGCGCAAGGGAGAACGGGCTCGGACGATCTTTCCCATCCCGGATACCAATCGGGAGAGCTTTCCGTTCGTCATGCTGAACTCGAACAAGAAAGGCATTACCCTCGACCTCAAAACGCCGCGCGGCAAAGAGCTGTTTCAGGAGCTGGTGGAACACGTTGACGTGGTGGTCGAGAACTTTGCGGTCGGGGTCATGGATAAGCTCGGCCTGGGCTATGAGGTGCTGAAGCAGAAAAATCCGCAGCTGGTGTACGCCTCCAGCACCGGCTATGGACGCAGCGGGCCGTACAGCCAGTTTCCGGCCTTTGACCCCATTATCCAGGCCATGGTCGGGGTCATGAGCACAACCGGTTTTGCCGATGGGCCGCCGCTCAAAGCCGGGCCGCCGCTTCTGGACATGCTGGGCGGGATTCATCTGGCAACCGGTATCCTGGCGGCCCTGCACCAGCGCGACCGGACCGGTCAGGGCGTTTTTGTCGAGACCTCGCTGTTCGAGGCGGCCCTCCCTCCGCTGACAACCCAGATTTCCAGCTATATCGCCCACGGCGGCAAACAGTACCGCCGGCCCGGCAACACGGCGCCGAATAACGCCTTTGTACCTTACGACTGCTATCCGGCCCAGGACGGCCATGTGTTGCTGCTGTGTGCCGATGACCGTCGCTGGCGGGCGCTGTGCCGGCTGATGGGCCGTGAGGAGCTGGCCAAGGATCTAGACTTTGCCACCAACGCGGCCCGCCGCAAACGGACCGACGAGGTGAACGCCATCGTCAGCACCTGGACCCAATCGCTTCCCAAACAGGAGGTGATGAACCGCTGCGGTGCGGCCGACATTACCTGTGGCGCGGTCAAGGAAGTGGACGAACTGCTGACCGATCCCCACATCCGCGAGCGCGGCATGTTGCAGGACATCGAGCATCCCCGGGCCGGCCGGATGGCCGTCCTGGGCTCGCCCTGGCGGCTGAACGACGAGCATCCGCCGATCAATTCCCCGAGTCCGGGGCTCGGCCAGCACAACGAGCTGGTCTACGGTCAGTTGCTGGGCCTGAGCGCGGGCGAGATTCAGACGCTGCGGGAGCGGGGTGTGATTTGAACCACGCTGGCCGGGCTTGCCTCAGCCGGCCCGGTTTCTTATCCTGAACTCCATGATTGCTCGCAAGGCGCTGCCCGCCGGCCCGAAGTCACCCCCCGCTGTTCAGCTGTTGCACTGGATTTTTCGTCCGATTCCGTTCATGCGCGACTGTGCCCGGCGTTACGGTAGGTGTTTTACGGTCCGGCTGCCCCGGACTCCGCCGTTTGTCCTGTTCAGTACGCCTGAGGCGGTCAAAGAGATATTCACCGGCGATCCCGAGCAGCTCCCGGCCGGCGAAACGCGCGAGATCCTGCGCCCCCTGGTCGGTCAACACTCCCTGCTGCTGCTTGACGGCGCACGCCATCGACACCACCGGCGGCTCATGGCCCCGTCTTTTCATGGCGAACGCATGCAGGCCTACGGCCAGGTCATGCGTGAGATGACCGACCGCAACCTCGACACCTGGCCGACCGGTCGGGCCTTTCCTGTCCATACCTGCATGCAGGAGATTACCCTGGATGTGATTCTGCGCACCGTCTTTGGCATGGACGAGGGACCCGAGCAGGGACGGCTGCGGCAGTGCCTGGCCGATATGCTCACCCTGGGGGCTAACCCCATACGCCTGATTCCGTGGTTTCAGCGTCTGGTCGGCTTTTTTACCAAAGGTCGGCAGATCGCTGACCTCTTGCAGGAAATCGACGCCCTGTTGTACGCCCAGATCGCCCAGCGTCGTCAACAGGGCGGAGCCGGGCGCGAGGATATCCTGTCGCTGTTGGTCGAGGCGCACGATGAGGACGGCCGGCCGATGAGCGATGAGGAACTGCGCGACGAGATGATTACCATGCTGGTTGCCGGCCATGAGACCACGGCGACCTCCCTGGCCTGGACCTTCCACTGCATTCTGGAGCGGCCCGAGGTGGTGGACAAGCTGCGGGCCGAACTGCGAGCCGTCGTCGGCTCAGGCCCGGTCGAACCGCAGCATATCGCCAGGCTCGACTATCTCGACGCGACGATCAAAGAAAGCCAGCGGGTGTATCCTATCCTGCCCATTGTCGGGCGCCTGTTGCACGAGCCCTTGCGTATTGGCGGCCAGGATCTGCCGACCGGCGTGATGGTTGCCCCGTGTATCTATCTGACCCACCATAACCCGGATATCTGGTCCGAACCGGACACCTTCGACCCCGACCGGTTCCTGGGCAAACGAGTCAGCCCGTACGAATTCTTTCCGTTCGGCGGTGGGATTCGTCACTGTATCGGCGCGGCGTTTGCGCTGTACGAAATGAAAATTGTGCTGGCTCAGGTGCTGTCCCGAGCCAGCCTGCGGATCGCCCCGGGGCGGTCTGATCCGGCGCGGGATTACCTTTGCCCCGTCGCGGGGAATGCCGGTCGTGTGTGACGCGCTGGCGGCCTGAGGCAGGGCGACTCAGGATTTCTCGGCAGGTCTGCGTGCCAGCTCGGCATAGCAGTACACCAGGGCCAGCCCGCGATACGGTCGCCAGCGTTCGGCAAACGCCCGCATCTCGGCTTCGGTCGCTTTTTCGGTTTTGCCCAGCAGGCCCTGGGCCAGGTATTTGACGACGCCCAGGTCACCGCCCGGAAACGTGTCGTGGCGGGCCAGGCCGCGCAGCAGCGCGGTCTCGGCCGACCAGCGCCCGATACCTTTGATGGTGGTCAGCCGCTCGACGACTGCTTCGTCTGCCACCCCGGCCCAGTCCGCTGCGGTGGCCGGGAGCGGGTCTTTGGTGGCAAAGGTCTGGCCGAGGCGGACCAGCGTACCGGCCTTGGCCGTGCTCAGCCGGAAGCTGCGCAGACCCTCTACGCTCTGGCCGGCAAATCGGCGCGGCTCTGGAAACGCGTAATAGGTTCGCCCCCGGTAGCGCCAGCTGCGGCCAAAGCTCTCGACCAACTCTTTTTTGATCGAATACGCAAACGTCAGGTTCACCTGTTGGGACAGGACGGCCATGACCAGGGCTTCAAACAGCGTCGGGCTCGACGTGATGCGCAGTCCGCGAAAGCGGCTCACCAGCGGTGCCAGCAACTCGTCCTTGCGCGCCAGGCGGTAGAACGGTTTGAGGTCGAGGTCGGTACACAGCATATGCCGCAGCTGCGCCTCGAACTCCGCCGTCTTGAGATCGGCCCTGGACGGGCTGCGCAGTTCGACACTGAGCCGCGGCTTTGCCGACGTGCCGATATCCGTCACCGTGGCCAGCGCGAGTTGGCGGCCGACCGCGAGCAGGCGTTGGTACTGTCCGTCCTCGATAAGATCGACGTTCTCGCTCGCAAAGCGCATAAAGCGCGCTGCGGTCAGCTCAAACGAGTAGGGCGCTCGTGGGATGATATCGAACGAATGCGTCGTCTTCACGGCCTTCAGTCATGGGTGATCAGTCTGCGAGCGGCCGAGAGGGAAAATAGGCGCCATTGGTGTCAGCGTCAATGGCGCCTATTCGTCGAGAGCGGCAGGCCGGCAGATTCAAAACCCGGCGTCACAGGGACACGGGCGCTATATGACTTCGCTGTCGCGGAATTTGGCCACATCCTCCCACGAATAGCCCAGCAGTTCGGTCAGAATCGTTTCGGTGTGCTGACCGAACTCGGGTGCCGGCGCCTTGGGATTGCCGGGCGTCTTGCTGAGCCGGAACGGCACGCCGACAATCTGGGTCTGACCCCAGGTCGGATGATCGTAGTCCACCACATAGTCGTTCTCGATCATCTGCGGATCGCTCGGCAGGTCGGCGATGCTGTTGACCACGGTGTAGATAAAATCGCCGCCCTCCTTGAGGACTTTCATCCAGTGGTCGCGCGGTTTGGAGGCAAACACCTTGTCGATGATCGGGACCAGCTCAGCCGCGTTTTCGGCTCGCCTGGCCATCGTATCGAAGCGCGGGTCGTTGACTATCTCGGAGATGCCCAGCGCGTTACAGAAATCCGTCCAGTAGCGGTCCTGCTGGGCCATGGCCAGGCAGATCCACTTGCCGTCGCCACACTGGTAGTGATTCCACAGGGCGCTGGGGGCGGCCGCCCGCGGCATGCGTTTGAACTCCGCGTTGAGAATCGTCTGGCAGGCGACGTTCAGGCCCTGCAGGGCCGTCATGCTGCCCAGGTGCGAGGTATCGACCTCTTGGCCGATGCCGTACTTATCGCGGGCCATGAGGGCGGCCAGCACCGCGTAGGCGAGCATGATGGCTCCCATCTGATCCGCAATCCCGCCGGTAATGTTGAGCGGCGGCATGTTGGGCTCGCCGGCCGCATTCATGATGCCCGAGCGGGCCAGGCCCATATAGTCAAACGACGGCTCGGCCGAGTCCGGTCCAAACGGGCCGTAACCGGTAGCGCTGGCGTAGATGAGCTTGGGGTTGTACTCGGACAGCGTCTTGTAATCGAGGCCCAGCCGGCCTGCCACGCCCTGGCGGAAGTTCTGGACAAAGACATCCGACTTCTCCACCAGCTTGTATACGATCTGCCTGGCCTCGGGTTTTTTGAGGTCGAGCGTAAGGCTCTGCTTGTGGCGGTTATTGGCCTCAAAATAAAAGTTGTGGCCCTCGCTGGTGCCGATCATGGCGCCGGCAATGCTCATCACGCCCCGACCGGGGTCGCCGCCGACCCGCTCTTCGAGCTTGATGACCTCCGCCCCAAGGTCGCCGAGCATCATCGTCGCGACCGGTCCCTGCTGGAAAATTGTCCAGTCGATAATACGAACGCCGTCTAATGGCATAGCCATCGTCTTCCCTCCTTTGGAAAAGGCCGACCGTCTGCTCGCGGTTGGCTATATCACTTCTTCTTCTTTCAGGCGGCTGATGTCCTCCCACGAGTAGCCCAGCCGGTCAATCAGTATCTGCTCGGTGTGCTCGCCGAACTCCGGCGCGGCTGCCCGAGGGTCGCCGGGTGTCTTGCTGAAGCGCACCGGCACACCCACGACCTGGGTCGGGCCCCAGGCCGGGTGCTCGTAGGGGACCACATACTCGTTCTCAAGCATCTGCGGGTCGTCGGGCAGGTCGTTCACCGTGTTGACCACGGTATAGATAAAGTCCCCGCCCTCCTTGAGGGTTGCCATCCATTCGTCGCGCGACTTGGCCGCAAAGCGCTCGTCCAGGACGCGAATCAGGGCGGCGCTGTTTTTGCCTCGGTCCTTCATGGTGGCAAAGCGCGGGTCGTGCTCCAACTCGGCCACGCCAACGGCCTTGCAGAAGTCCGACCAGTAGCGGTCGGCCTGAATCATGGCCAGACACAGCCACTTGTCGTCGCCACACCGGTAGTGATTGTACAAGGGGTTGGGCGCGCTGGAACGCTGCGAGCGGCGGAACTCCTTGCCCAGGGTCAGGCGGCAGGCCAGATTGAGGCCCTGCACCGCCATCATGCTGCCCAGGTGTGAGGTATCGACCTCCTGGCCGATGCCGTGCCGTTCGCGGACCAGCAGGGCGGTGATGACTCCCGAGGCCAGCATGATGGCCCCCATCTGGTCGGCCACGCCGCCGGCAATGCTCAGCGGTTCCATGTCCGGCTCGCCGATGGCGTTCATGATGCCCGAGCGGGCCAGGCCCATGGCGTCAAACGACGGCTCGGCCGAGTCCGGGCCGATCGGGCCGTAGCCGCTGGCGCTGGCGTAGATGAGCTTGGGGTTGTACGCGGACAGGGTCTTGTAGTCGAGACCGAGCCGGCCCGCCACGCCTTTGCGGAGGTTCTGGACAAAGACGTCCGACTGCTCCGCCAGCTTATACACAATCTGTTTTGCCTCAGGTTTTTTCAGGTCCAGGGTGAGGCTTTTTTTGTGCTTGTTGTTGGCCTCGAAGTAGTAGTTGCGCTGACCGGCCATGCCGGTCCCGGCGATGCTCATCACGCCCCGGCCCGGATCGCCGCCGACCCGCTCTTCAATCTTGATGACCTCCGCCCCCAGATCGCCCAGCATCATGGTCGAGACCGGTCCCTGTTGCCAAATCGTCCAATCGAGTACGCGAATTCCTTCTAGCGGCATCACCATAGGCTTGTCCTCCTGTCTTAGGAGCGGACTCTAGCACAGGCTGGTCGCACAGCAAAACGGAAAAAGCGGCTCGGTGGCGCTCTCTTTCCGCTCCTGACCTGCGCCTTGCTCCTCCGCCATGAAGACGCTATACAGGGGCTCTGCGCCGACAGCCTGGCGCGCGTCACATAAGGAGAACACAGCCGGCATGCGTATTGATTTTCATACCCATACGACCCGGGGCAGCGCCGACAGCAATCTCGATCCCCTGGCCATGATCGACCAGGCCCAGAAAATCGGTCTGGAAGGCATCTGTATCACCGAGCACGATAACGCCTGGAGCGATGCGGCCATCCACGACTACGCCGCCGAACGGGGAGTGACGCTGTTTCTGGGTATTGAGGTCTCGACCGAGTGGGGCCATGTCGGTGCCTTTGGCCTCGACCGCTACGTCGGCGGCATCTATAAGGTCAAGGAGTTACGCCGGGTCATCGACGAGGTGGACGGCTTTCTGATTGCCAACCATCCGTTCCGCTATAAGCTCGATCCCCGCTTTCAGTTCATTCATAAGACCCCGGCGATTGATGTCGATGATCCCGTCTCGGGGGTCAAGGCGCTGGAAGTCTTGCAGTATGTGGACGCGATCGAGATCATCAACGGCGCCTGTTCCGAGCAGGAAAACCTGTACGCCCACGCCGTTGCCGAGCACCTGGGCCTGAAAGGCGTCGGCGGCAGCGACAGCCATTCCAGCCCGTCGATCGGCTGTGCCGTGACAGTCCTGGACAAGCCGGTCTCCACCACCCGTGAGCTGATCGCTGAACTCAAGGCCGGACGTTTTTCGGCCGGCCAGGGGCTGAACACCGGCCAGTTCAGAGCCTTTCCCGACTGACCCATGCCTGTCACCAAAGCGCTGACCATCGCCGGCTCCGACAGCGGCGGTGGGGCCGGTATCCAGGCCGACCTCAAGACCTTCTTCGCCCTGGGCGTGTACGGAACGAGCATTGTGACGGCCGTCACCGCCCAGAACACCCGGGGCGTACAGGCGGTCAGTGAGCTGCCGCCCGACTTTGTGGCCCAACAGTTCGACAGCGTCCTGCCCGATATCGGCGCCCAGGCGGCCAAGACGGGCATGCTGGCGTCCATCCCCCTGGTCACGGCCGTCAGCAAAAAAATCGCCGAGTATCAGATCCGCCGGCTTGTGGTCGATCCGGTCATGGTCGCCAAGGGCGGGCATCCGCTGTTGCGGGCCGAGGCCAGACAGGCGCTGGTTGAGCACCTCTTTCCCCTGGCCCTGATTGTGACCCCCAATCTGCACGAGGCCGGCCTGTTGGCCGGCCTTGAGGTCACCGACCGCCCCAGCATGGAAGAAGCCGCCCGACGCATCAAAGCGCTCGGCCCGGCCCATGTCATCGTCAAAGGCGGACATCTTGCGCACGAGGCCTGCGACCTGCTGTTCGACGGCCACAGCTTTCGCGCCTATACCAGCCAAAAGCTGGAGACCGTGTGCACCCATGGCGCCGGGTGTACCTTCTCCGCCGCCATCACCGCCGGTCTGGCCCAGGGTCGGCCGGTTCCCGAAGCCGTGGCCGCCGCCAAAGACTTTGTCACCCGGGCCATGCGCGCCGGGTTCCGCATCGGCCACGGGCACGCTCCGCTGAACCACCGAGCCGGCTGGGTTGGAGACTGAGGCCGGGGCAGACGCCCCCGGCTCGCCTTGTCGCTGTATCTGGTGTGCGCTATGATGCGCGGCCAGTGGCTGATTCCTCATGGCTGGAGCTTCCAAAAAGACGACCCGCAAGCGCCGCACGTCGAAAACGCGGGCTTCCGCCCATGCCCAGCCCAGCCCCAGACGTGATCTCCGACTGATCGAGGATATCGGAGCCCTGATTGCCGGCTCGCGCGACCTCAAGCAAACGCTCGAAGAGGTCACCCAGACGATCGCCCAGCAGATGGCAACCGATGTGTGTTCGCTCTACCTGCTCGGCACCAAGAACCGCTGGTTGACCCTGTGGGCGACGACCGGTCTTGATCGGGGCGCGGTCGGCAAGGTGCGGATGCGCACGACCGAGGGATTGGCCGGTCTGGTGATCGAAACGCTGGAGCCGGTCATCGTGCCCGACGCCATGGCCCATCCGCGCAGCAAGTATTTTCCCGAGACCGGCGAAGAGCGCTTTCACTCGTTTTTGGGGCTGCCGCTGCTCGAGCACCGCGAGCCGATTGGCGTCCTGGTGGTCCAGAGCCGCAGTCGGCGGCGCTTCTCGCAGAGCGAAATCCGTCTGCTCACAACCATTTCGTCACACGTCAGTGCCATTATTATCCAGGCCCGGCTGTCAGAGACGCTTGAAACCAAGGAGCGCGAACATCAGGCCTATCGGACCCAGATGCGCGAGGCCATGCAGCGCCTCAGCGCGCCCCAGCCGGAGCGCAGCACACCGGCCGGCGCCCAGGAGCGCGCCAGACGCCGGCGTCTGACCGGGGTTGGCGCGTCGCCCGGCTTTGGCACCGGCCAGGCCTACCTGATCCATCCCGAAATCCATTTCGACGCCCTGGCCGAGCGCCGGACGGACGATCCCCAGGCCGAATTCCAGCAATTTCACCACGCCCTCCAGCGCTCAATCGAAGAGATTGAGGCGCTCAAGGAACAGGTGCACGAACGCCTGCCGGAAATCGACCGGGCGATTTTTGACGCCCATCGTCTGATGCTGGAGGATCCGGGCCTGATCGACAAGGTCGAGGCTCTGATCAAACAGGGCGTGGCTGCGGAAACCGCGCTCAAAAAAGTCGTCGAAGAGTATATCGAGACGCTCAGCCGTGTCGGCGACGCGCATCTTCAGGAGCGGACCACCGATTTGCGCGACATCGGCCAGCGGGTGTTGCGCCACCTGCTGGGTCTGGAAGAGCGGGAGGGGCCACAGGGCGAGAGCTTTATCCTGGTGGCCGATGAGGTGACCCTCTCAGACCTGTGCCGGGTTGACCATACCCGGCTCAAGGGCGTCGTCCTGGCCAGCGGGGGGGCGACCTCGCACGCGTCTATCCTGGCCAAGTCGTTCGAGATTCCGACCGTCGTTGGCGTGTCTCACACCGAGTTAATCCAGCAGGCCGATACACTGATCGTCGATGGCAACTCCGGGGTGGTGTATCTCAACCCGGGCGACGAGGTCATGCGCGAGTACGGGCGGCTCGACCAGGAGTATCAGGCGTTTACCCGCGACCTCGAAGACGTGCGCGAGCTGCCGGCCGAAACGCGAGATGGAGTCCGGATCAGCCTTGGCGCCAACGTTGGACTGCTGAGCGACACCGTGTTTGCCAAACGCCACGGGGCCGAAGGAATCGGCCTGTACCGGACCGAGGTCCCGTTTCTGACCTATCACGATTTTCCGAGCGAGGAGGAACAGTTTTCTCTCTACTGCCGGGTTCTTGAGGGGATGGACGGCTTGCCGGTGACGATTCGGACGCTCGATCTGGGACCCGACAAATACCCCTCGTATCTGCGCCTGCCGCAGGAGGACAATCCGTTTCTGGGCTGGCGCTCGATCCGTATCTCGCTTGAGATGCGCGATCTGTTCAAGGTCCAGCTGCGGGCCATCCTGCGCGCCGGAGCGCGTGGCCCGGTGCGCGTGCTGTTTCCCATGATCTCCAGCGTCGAAGAGTTGAATCAGGTCAAAGAACTCTTTGCCCAGGCCAAGGACGATCTCCGCGAGGAGGGCCTGACGTTTGACGCCAACATGCCGATTGGCATGATGGTCGAGGTTCCGGCTGCGGTGTGGATGGCCGAACGGCTGGCCCAGGAGGTCGACTTTTTCAGTATCGGGACGAATGATCTCATTCAGTACGTGCTGGCCGTTGATCGCAACAATCCCAAAGTTGCGCCCCTGTATGAGCCGCTGCACCCGGCCGTACTGCGGGCCATTCATACCGCCGTCCAGGCGGCCAGGCAGGCCGGTAAACGGGTCAGCCTGTGTGGCGAGATGGCGGCCGATCCGCTGTGCACCCTGCTGCTGCTCGGGATGGGGCTTGACGAGTTGAGCATGAAACCCTTCTTCGTGCCGGTCATCAAGCGGGTGGTCCGCTCCCTGTCGGCCAGATCGGCGCGTCGGCTGGCCCAGGAAGCGGTTCGCATGGAAACGGTTCAACAGGTCAAAGGGCGCCTGTTCAGGGAGCTGAAACAGCGCGGAATGATGGACCTGGTGGAGATGTATCATTGACTTTTCAGGGGCCGGCGGATAGAAAATGAGGTGCCCGTTCAGGAGATCCCAACGTTTGCCAATACACCCCTCACGGGGAGATGAAGAAGGGAGAGTGGTGCTATGACGAAGACAGAGATGGTGAAGAAGTTGGCGGATGATTGGGGTGGGATCTCCAATCGCCAGGCGGATGATAACCTGACGGCCCTGGTGACCTTTATCACCAAAACCGTCAAAAAAGACAAAGAGCTGAGAATTCCGAACCTGGGCACCTTCCGGCTCAGGCAGCTCAAGAGGCGGACGGGACGCAATCCACAAACGGGCGAAAAGATCACGATCAGAGCCCGCAAAAAAGTGGCCTTCACGCCGTCCAAGGCTTTCAAAGAGGGCATTCTGGGCGCGCCCAGAACGGCGGCCAAAAAAGCGACGACCAGCCGCTCAACGGCGGCCAAAAAAACAACGACGAGCCGATCACGGACCAGATCGACGGCCAGCTGATGAACGAAAAGGGGCGGAAAGCCCCTTTTCGCCCGGCCTCCCGCCATTCACACCCACCCCTGCCAGATATTCACCAGGGCCAGCCTAGTCAACGAATGATACACTGCTCTTCGGGGTTCAGGCGGCCCGTTCTACCGGCGGCCCTGCTGGTCCTGCTGCTGTTTCTCGCACCCGGCAGCGACAGGGGCGCGGACCCCGAGCGCGTATTCGTGCCGAGCGTCCACCTGGCCGGTATCGCGGCAGCCCAGAGCGGTGAGCATCCCGGCACCTTTTCGGAAACCCATGGGGACTGGCTCGTGGAGTGTACGATGCGCGAAACCACGGACGGCCAGCACAGCCGTCAGTGTGGGATGGAGCAGCGGCTCGCCCTGCATGACGAGGAGTCGGGCCAGACCCGGCAGCTGCTGACGGTGACGCTGACATCGCCGCAGACAGATGGCGCGGCCATGAGTGTTCTGACCCCCTTGGGCCTGCTCCTCGACCGGGGCGTCGAGCTTGAGATTGATACGGGCACGGGCTTCCGGCTGCCCTTTCGGACCTGTCTGTCGGTCGGCTGCCTGGCCCAGGGGCAGCTGGCCGGGGAAATCCTGGACCAGCTCGGGGCGGGCAAGATTCTGACCGCGCGGATGATCGAATCGACCGGCAAACAACTCTTGCAGGTGCAGGTTTCGCTTGAGGGATTTGCGGCGGCCTCGGCGCGTTTGCAGGAGGCGGTCGCCCAGTAAGACCGCCGGCTCGGCCACGTATCAGAACCGCAGCGCCGTTTCTCAGCCAGACAGAAGCGCTGTGGCCCGCTCGAACAGCAGGGACACCGAGGGAGCAATCACCTCCCACTCTGGGTCGTGGCGTTTGCCGCGGCGGTGAAGCATGACGTTAAAGCCGCCGATCACGCCGAAGCGGTAGCCGGCCAGGGCCTGATACCAGGCACTGTCAGCTACCCGGCACTGCATGCCCTCTTCATAGCGGCCAATCAGATCCTGAGCGGCCGGAGCGGCTTCGATCGGACGATGGCCGGTCTCCCAGCTCTCGGGATCGGTAAACACCAGCAGCCAGCCGAGATCGAGCAGATGGCCGCTGATGCCCGAGATTTCCCAGTCCAGCAGGGCAACCAGGCGGTCCCCGTCAAACAGAAAGTTTGTTCCCTGAAAGTCGCCGTGAAACAGCCCCACGGGCGGCGCGGCGGGCTGACTGGCCAGCAGCAGTTCGCGGACTGCCTGGCCCTGCCTGACCCACTGCGGCTCTGCGGCTTTGGCCAGGATGCTGTCCCAAAAGCGGATTTCGGTCTCCAAAGAACGCGGCTGTTCCCAGCCCGCCAGGTCGGTCTGCCAGTCCAGGCTGTGGACCTGGACCAGGGCATCGACCGCCTGATGATACAGCCCGGCGACCGCCGACGGGCTGGTATCAAACGACGGGTCCGGCTCCCAGACGTTGAAGGTCCGGCCCGGCAGCCGCTCAACCATGATGTAGGGCACCTCAAACCAGCGCAGGTCAGCCCCCGACCAGCGGACGCTGGGCACCGGCACGCCCCGTTGCTTCAGCGCTTGCAGCAGCGGAACCTGGCGCAGCACATCGGTATTACCGCTCTGGCGCACGCCCTTGGGCGGCAGGCGCATGACCAGCGATTCGTTGCCGGCCTGGCCGTCCCGAGAGAAATCGACCCGAAAGCCAAAGCTGAGGCCGGCGTGACCGGGCATGACCTCCACCTGACTGACCGAGGCATCTTTGCCGTAATGGGCTGTGGCGAAGTTGTGGAGCTGATGGGTGAGGACTGCTAAATCGACTGCCATTGCCGCCTCCTGTTTGCTACAGCCTCCGCATCATGCCCTATTCTCCCCTGTCTACTCAAGCCTGCCGCGTCCTGCTCAGCGCCGTGCGTCAATGGTACGGACATGCGGGTAGTGAAGAATCCGTTCATCGGCAGTCAGCAGGGTCAGCCGGTGAATACGCGCGGTAGCGACGAGGATACGATCCGCCGGATCTGTGTGAAAGGCAGCTGGCAAAGCGTAGGCTTCGGCTGCGATCTCGTGCGTGAGTGGCAGGGTTGTTGCGGCCAGCTCCCTCAGGGATTGCTCGATCCAGTCACGCAAGGGCATGGCCAGGGAAATCGTTCCGACCGCCAGGAGGCGGGCCAACTCCAGCGTGGATATGGTACAGATCGTGTTGGTGTACTGGGGAGTGAGGAGGGCCTGTACCGAGCGTTGCCCGAGTTTCTCAGGCTGTCCCTGCGACCAGATCCAGACATGGGTATCGAGCAGCAGGGTCACGCGAGCATGTCCCAATCGTCTGCCGAGTCTGCCTGGACCAAGTCGCCGTGAATCTCCATCTTGCCCTTCAGTCCGCCCAGCTGTTTGCCGGCTGGATTCTCTGCGGCCGGCTGGATAAGCGCCAGAGGCTTGCTGCGGAGGGTGATCAGCATTGGCTCACGCGTCCGCTGCACTTCCTTGAGCGCGGCAATACACTTGGCCTTGAATTCAGACACGACCATGGTCTTCATATGAGGAACCTTAACCAGGTCAGGTGACGTGGTCAAGTGAAGCCTGGACGGGGTGATATTTTCTCGGTCGGGCAGTTGAGCACGAACCCCGAAGTGTGTAAGCCTCGCCCGCACAATCAGGCGGCTGCTGAAAACACCCGGTCATGGACAGCGGCAAGGCGGACTGGAAAAGATCATGTGTCTTCGGTTTTCTCCGCCCACGCCGCGCGTTATTGTGCCGTATCCGCGTCTCCGCCCGCACCCTGACCGGACGCGGCGTGTTTGTGGGCGAAGCGCATCAAGCTCGCCAGGGCGGTCCGAAGGTCCGGGTCATCCAGCCTGCCCAGCACTTCCTCGATAGAGCGCAGCAATTGATGGTCGGCACGACTCAGACCAGCCTCCCGAACGACACCAGCAGAGGACACCAATCTCTCACCTTGCTCTTGCAGCTCTGGGTAGGGGCTAGACTCGGCTCGTGCAGGCTGCGGGCCCGTTTCGCGTAGCGGGCCAACGTAAAATTCCAGACCCAGCACCCGACACAGCGCCTGAAGAGTCGATACGCGCAGGTCTAAGCCACACTTGAGGCTCCGAATGGCACTTTCGTGGCCTACCGCGTCAATCGACACGTCTCTCCCCGAGCGTCCGCTTTGGGCCAAAGCCTCAAGAAGAGCCTGTGCATAGGTCATATATGCCCTATAGCAATTTTTTTGCTTGACACGAAGGGAATTTATGCCGTATACATGGGGCATGAATTCCCTATATCTGGATGCCTTAGACGACTCCTTGGTCACGCTGGCCGATCTGTATGCGGCCAAAATGGGGGTGAGCTTATGGCGGGTGGGACACTTGGCTGCGAGCCGTGGCTCATTCTTTGTTGATCTCAAAAAGAAGAACCGTCATTGCCAGACCAACACCTATCTTCGCGT
This sequence comes from Candidatus Binatota bacterium, assembly GCA_011523315.1. Classification (GTDB taxonomy): domain Bacteria; phylum Desulfobacterota; class Binatia; order Bin18; family Bin18; genus JAAXHF01. The sequence continues at coordinate 3,691 of WTHE01000711.1, read as the reverse complement.
GCTGCTGTGGTTCTTGGAGCACTGGCCCAAAGACCTGCCCTGGCCCCCGGACATTCCCTGCATACGGCCGCCCCGGGTAACGAACTGATTTTCCTGCGCCTTCACCGGACCCCCTGGATTCCGTTCCCCCTCCATCCAGGCTACCCTGTCTGAGACGGATGCGGAGGAAGGGGGGCGCACGCATGCACTACCGCAGCTTGGGACGGACCGGCATCCCGGTCAGCACGGTCGCTATGGGCACCTGGCAGTCGTTTGACGTGCAGTCCAGATGCCAAGTCGGCTTTGGTCGCGTTCCCCCCATACAGTGCGGGTATACCCCTATGCATAGCCGCCTGTCCTCTGGCCCACAGCGGTGGAGTGGCTACGCCGCTTTCCTGGCCCGCACAGCTTTGTCGAGATCGTAGGTTGCCTGGAGGTTCAGCCACAACTTTGGCGTCGTGCCGAGGGCGTCGGCGAGGTCTAGCGCTGCGGCGGCAGTGACGCCACGCTTGCCTCGAATGAGTTCGTTCAGTCGGGTTCTCGTCCAGCCAATCCGCGCGGCGAAGGACGCCTGGCTTATTCCCTGGGGCGCAAGAAATTCCTCCAGGAGGATTTCGCCGGGGTGAAACGGATTCTTGGGTTGTCTCGCCATGACTCTCCTCAATCCTCGAACAGTTGTTCGGCCAGCGCATTTCCGAATGTCTCAATCACGTTCCTATGTTATCAGAAAACGATATGCGCTATGCAAAGCACCTCAACAGAGGAGCCTGGACGGAACGGCGCGGAACCCCTGGATTCCGTTCCCCCTCCATCCAGGCTACCTTGTCCGAGACGGATGCGGAGGAAGGGGGACGCGCGCATGCACTACCGCAGCTTGGGACGGACCGGCATCCCGGTCAGCACGGTCGCTATGGGCACCTGGCAGTCGTTTGACGTGCGGGGCGAGCGTGCCGTGCAACACGTTCGCCAGCTGGTGACCGAGGCGCTGCGCTGCGGGGTGAACCTGTTCGATACGGCACCGATGTATGGGCAGGCCGAAGAAGTCCTGGGCACGGTCTTGCGCGGTCGCCGTGAGGGTGTGCTGATCGCCACCAAGGTTTTGCAGTCAGACGCAGCCTCGGCCCGCCGCCAGATTGAGCAGTCGTTTCGCAAACTGCAAACCGATGTCATCGACCTGATGCAGATTCACAATATGGCCGGCTGGCAACAGGTGACGCCTGTTCTGGAAGACTACAAAGCCAGAGGAACACTCCGCTGGCTCGGCATCACCGATTACCGGACCGGCATGTTTCCCGAGATGATGCGGGCCATGCGAACCGGCGTGTTCGATACGATCCAGATTCCCTATAACCTGGGCGACCGCGAGGCCGAACGGGCAATCCTGCCCCTGGCCGCCGAGCTGAACCTCGGGGTGCTGGTCATGACCCCGCTGTGTCCGATCTTTGACCGCTCACGGCTGCTCAGAGCCGTGGGCCGGCACGATATGTCCTTCCTCGAAGCCTACGGCATCCGCACCGCCGGCCAGGCCTTGCTGGCCTATGCCGCAGCCAACCCGCACGTGTCAAGCCTGCTGCCGGCGACCTCGCGCCTGGAGCGGGTGGCTGAAAACACGGCGGTCGGCGCCCTGCCGCGCCTGCCGCCCGACATCGTGCGGCGTTTGGAGGCGCTGTTGTAAGCCCTCCCGTCCCTAGAAGCGATACGTATAGCCAGCCTTGATCCGGCCTTCGCGCACAGTCGAGCGTATCTCGTCGTCACGGATGAGCCAGTTGTGGTTATACACCACGAACAGCTCGTTGCCGGGCTCGATGATCCAGCGCAGCTGGGTATGCAGCCCCAGGGTGTCCGACACCGTGTCGTACTGCCCAAAGGCGAACCACGACACATCCGGGTTGAGCGCCAGGTTGAGCCGCGCCCGGATGAGGCGCACCACAAAGCTGCCCCACGGCAGGCGGACATCGTTCTGCTGATACTCGCCGCTGAAAAAAACCGCCGGACCGGGCCGGAAGGCCAGCCGACCGATCCAGTCGTCCCGGCGCCCACTGAAAAAATGCCCCCAGTCGTAGCGGACAAAGACCCCCAGCTTGCGCTTATCCGCGCTGTCAAACTCGATCCGCTGGCGACGGAACACATAGTCGCCCGGCGGGATCGTCACCCCCTGACTGATGCGAAACTCCTCATGCAGGCGCTCAAAGGTCTGGATTGTGCGAAAGCGGACGACATCCCCGCTCTCAAACCGCCACTCGCACGGAAAGTTGACATTCCGGGTCAGCAGCGTTCCGATATCGGGATCGGCAAAATAGTTGCCGTCAAAGGCGCAGCTCACCTGACGGGTCTGCCACAGATCGGGACGTGGGGCGTACTGGAGAAACCAGCCAAAACGCCGGATACCGGTCCGCGGCACAAAGCCCATGGTCGCCTCAAACTCTTGTTGCACCTCACGGTAAGTGCCGAAAATCCGCCACGTATCGTTGGGCAGGCTGAGCTGGCTGCCCCAGGCCAGATTCTTGGTCGTGCCCGGTACAAAGCTGCGCAGGACAAAGGACGAGAACTCCAGGTTCTTATCGCCTCCCAGCTCCGAGGTGCTGTAGCGGAAGTCAGTCCCGGCCAGGCCGGTCGCCGGTCCCCTTTCTGGAGTCCGGCGGGTGGCAATGAAGCCGACCGAGGATTTGGTCAGGATATTGCGCTTGACCCGAACGATGCTGAAATTCTCGCCGGGCACCCGGCCCCGGTTCTGGGTCTGTACACTCATTAGGCCGATCCGATACGGCCCGGTCCGGCCGCTGAGCTTTCCGCCGCTGAGCACATCAACGGTTTTTCCGTCGTCGGAAATCCCGATCCGTCGGCTGAAAAACGGAATGATGACCAGCGGGCCGGATGTCGGGGTCAGCCCGTCAACCGCAAAGTTGCCGGCGTCTTCCAAAAAGAACTGGCGCTTCTCAGGAAAAAAGAGCGAAAAACGGGTCAGATTGACCTGGGCGTCGTCCACCTCGGTTTCGCCGAAGTCGGTGTTCAGGCTCATGCTGAGGGTCAGGCTCGGCGTGAGCTTGTAAAACACGTCCAGGGACGGCTGGAAGTTGGTCGCCCCGCGTCTGGGTATCAGTGACCAGGAGGGAACAAGGTCGAGTCCCAGTCCCTGCGACAGGCCGACCAGGCCGGTCAACATGCCGGCCTCCGAGACCCGAAAAAAGTTCAGATTCTGCCGATATCCCGCCCACACCGCCTCCTCATTGTTGCGCTTGATCATCCGTTGGACGTTGAACCCCCAGACGGTCTGACCGGGCGCAAAGCTGAGCGTCTGAAAGGGAATCGCCACCTCTGCCGTCCAGCCCTGCGGGGTCAGCCGCGTCCTGGCGTACCAGATGCCGTTCCAGTCGGGATTCCGGTCCTGGCCCTCGTCGGAGATGATCTGGTCAAAGCGGGCGCCGACGGCATTGATCTGAAAGATGAAGGCGTTGCGGCGGTCGTGAAAGGTGTCGAACAGCAGGCTCACCCGGTCGTCGGCGTCGAGTTTGGCATCACGGTCAAAGCGCGAGACCACAATCGCCTCGGGGTTGGAGTCAAAGCAGGTAATGCCGACGTACAACCGGGTGGGCGAGTACAGGACGCGGACCTGGGTGCGTTCGGAGGCCGGCGCGCCCTCGTCGGGCTCACGCTGGCGCAGGGTGTCGATGGTCTGGGCGGTCTGCCAGGCGGCTTCGTCCAAGACGCCGTC
>WTHE01000359.1 GCA_011523315.1 Candidatus Binatota bacterium | reverse complement strand
ACCACACTCTGCGGATCAGCCTGAGCCGCAAATACCCCCAGTTCGTGTACTGGCTGGCGATGCCCTTTTTTGCCCCCATGCCCTGGGAGGCGGACCGCTTCTACAGCCAGTCGGCCGCCCTGGAACAGAATATTACGCTGAACCGTTTCCCGGTCGGCAGCGGCGCCTATAGCCTGGCCGTCAACCAGTCGAACTATCGCATGGTGCTGCGCCGCAACCCCAACTTTCACCCCGAAACCTATCCGACCCAGGGCACGCCCGAGGACGAGGCACAGGGGCTGCTGGCAGACAGCGGCAGACGCCTGCCGTTTGTTGACGAGCTGGTCTACGTGCTGGAAAAAGAGCCGGTCTCGGAATGGAACAAATTTCTTCAGGGCTATTACGACCGGGCCGGGATCAACCCCGACGCCTTCGATCAGGTCGTGCAGTTCGATCCCAGCGGCGAGCTTGAACTGGCCGAGGCTTTGCGCGAGCGCAATTTCCGGCTGCTGAGCGCGGTATCTCCGTCCACCAGCTACTACGGCTTTAATATGCTCGACGATGTCATCGGCGGCTATGACGACAGGCGGCGCAGCCTGCGCCAGGCGGTGTCGATTGCCCTGAACATGGAGGAGTATATCCAGATCTTTCTGAACGGTCGCGGCATTCCGGCCCACAGTCTGCTGCCGCCCGGCCTGTTCGGCTACCGGGAGGGTCGGGCCGGCCTGAACCCAGTGGTCTACGACTGGGACGCCCGGCTCGGCCAGCCGCAGCGCAAGAGCCTGGCCGAGGCCAAACGGCTGCTGGCCGAGGCCGGCTATGCCAACGGGCAGGACGCCGACGGCAAGCCGCTGATCCTGTTCTTCGATACAGTGGCGGCCGGGCCGGGCTCCAAAGCACCGCTCGACTGGTTGCGCAAGCAGTTCGCCAGCCTGGGCATTCAGCTTCAGATCCGCTCGACCGATTTCAACCGCTTTCAGACCAAGGTCCGAACCGGCAACTTCCAGATCATTCGCTGGGGCTGGGGCGCCGACTATCCCGACCCGGAGAACTTCTTCTTCCTGCTGTACGGCCCCAACGGCCGGGCTCACCACGGAGGCGAGAATCACGTCAACTATGCCAACCCGCGTTTTGACGCGCTGTTCCGCGAAATGGAGAACATGAGCAACTCGCCCCAGCGGCTGGCCCTGATCGAGCGGATGACCGCGATCATCCAGCACGACGCGCCCTGGGTGTGGGGCATGCACCCGGTGGTCTACGGGCTCTACCCGGCCTGGTATCACAACGCCAAGCCCATGCTGTTCGGCCGCAACTCGCTGAAATACAAACGGGTCGATGCCGCACTCAGACAGGCCAGCCGCCAGGACTGGAATCGTCCGGTGACCCTGCCGCTGTGGATTCTGGCCGGCCTGTTCGTGCTGACGATCATCCCGGCCACCCTCACCATCTACCGCCGCGGCCGGCCGGCCCGGACACAAGCCGACGCCCCATGATCGCCTATATCGTCCGCCGTACGCTGTACGCCGTGCCCATCCTGGTCGGTGTCAACCTGATCGTCTTCGGCCTGTTCTTCTTTGTGAATTCGCCGGACGATATGGCTCGCGCCCACCTCGGCCAGAAGCGGGTCACGCCCGAGCAGATCGACGGCTGGAAGCGCGAGCGCTCGCTTGACCTGCCCTATTTCTACAACGCCGGCTGGCAGCGGCTGGGGGCGTTGCTGGGCACCCAGCCCGAGACCAGCGCCGAGTTCCACACGGCCGGCAGCGGCGCCTACGCGCTGGTCGTCGAGGCGCCCCCGCTGTCCGGCGATCAGGTTCGCAGCCTGCGTCTCGACTGCTCCCAGCCGCAGCGCCTGGTCCTGCCCGACGGCTTTGCCCCAGACGGCAGCCTGGACCTGCCGCCGACTCCCGACCCCCAGCGTTTTGTGTTTCGCATCGCGCCCCCGGCGGGGACGCCGGACGCGCCGCCGCCGGTCCTACGGCTCAGCCTGCGCGTCTCCGACCCCTCCCCCGGCCACCGGCTGATCGTCGAGTACCAGGCGCCCATCTCGGCTGCGGCCCGCCTGACCCGGACCATTTTTTTCCAGCGCTCGGTTCACATGCTGTTCTTCCAGTACGGCCGCTCGGACGACGGGCGCGACATCGGTCAGGAGATTTTTCGGCGCATCGGTCCCAGCCTCAGCATCACCCTGCCGGCCTTCGTGCTGGGCCTGCTGCTGAACATCTTTTTTGCCATGGGCGTCGCTCTGTACCGGGGGACGTATGTGGACCACTGGGGCGTGCTGCTGTGTGTGCTGCTGATGTCGATTTCGGCCCTGTTCTACATCATTGCCGGTCAGGTCGTGTTTGCCAAAGCGCTTCGCCTGGTGCCCATCTCGGGCTTTGACTCGGGCATCTATTCCTTCAAGTTCATTGTCCTGCCGGTCCTGATTGCGGTGGTCATGGGCCTGGGCGGCAGCGTGCGTTTTTATCGGACCATTTTTCTGGAGGAGATCGGCAAGGACTATGTGCGCACGGCGCGGGCCAAGGGCCTGCCCGAACGGACCGTGCTGTTTGTCCACACCCTCAAGAACGCCATGATTCCGATCCTGACCAATGTCGTCGTCAGCCTGCCCTTCCTGTTTGCCGGCAGCCTGTTGCTGGAGTCGTTTTTCGCCATTCCGGGTATGGGCTCGTTCATGCTTGAGGCCATTCAGCGCCAGGACTTCGCCATTGTCCAGGCCATGGTCTCGCTGGGCTCGTTTCTGTACATCGTCGGCCTGCTGCTGACCGACATCAGCTACACCCTGGTCGACCCCCGCGTCCGTCTGGAGTGAACGCCGTGGCCGACACCCTCCAGCCGCTGTGGCTGGCCCTGGGCTTTCGTCCGGTCGTGCTGTGGAGCGATCTGCTGATCTACCTGCTGTTCGTCGGCGGCGGCGTGTGGCTGCGGCTGGCCCTGCACCGCGAGTACTGGCGGCGCGCCGTGCGTCAGGTGGCGGCCAACCGGCTGGCCATGCTCAGCTTTGGCGTGGTGTGTGTGTACGCCACGGTCGGGCTGCTGGACACCCTGCACCTGCGCCTGGTCTCGGCCGACAACCCGCACGGCGGCGGCATCCACAGCGTGCTCGACGTGCTCAGTCAGGGCTTCATCGCCGAGACCGAAAAAACCTACTCGGCCCCGTTCGCCGTCTACCAGTTCACCAAAGAAACCCGCCACACCCCGAGCGGTCAGACCCGCATCTATCCCCGTCTTGAGCACGCCGGCAGCCACCTCGGCGATCCCGACCAGCGGATGGCCGACATCGGCCGCAGGCTGGTGGTCGGGCTGGGCTGGGGCCTGGGCGTGGGCCTGCTGCTGTTCGGGCTGGCGTGGTGGCGCTGGCGCAGCGTGTGGCCGGGCGTATTTTGCGGCCTGGTGGCGGTCGTGGTGGCCGAAGTCCTGGCGCTCAGCCCCCACTATCACATCCTGGGCACGGACAAGACGGGCCAGGATGTGCTGTATATCGGGCTGAAAAGCGTGCGGACGGGCCTGATTATCGGTACCCTGACCACCCTGATTGTGACCCCGTTTGCCCTGCTGTGCGGCGTCCTGGCCGGCTATCTGGGCGGCTGGGTGGACGACGGCATTCAGTACGTGTACACCACCCTGTCGTCCATCCCCGATATTCTGCTGATCGCCGCCGCCATGCTCATCTTTCAGGTCGGGCTGGCCGAGCAGGAAACCCTGATCTCGGCCGACCAGCGCCTGGTGTACCTGTGTGTGATTCTGGGCATTACCTCGTGGACCGGCCTGTGTCGCCTGATCCGAGCCGAGGTGCTGAAACTCAGGGCGATTGAGTACATTCAGGCGGCCGAAGCCTTCGGGCTCAGCCGCCTGACCATCATGCTGCGCCACCTGATGCCCAACGTGATGAACATTGTGCTGATTTCCATTGTCCTGCGCTTCAGCGGCCTGGTGCTGGCCGAGG
>WTHE01000015.1 GCA_011523315.1 Candidatus Binatota bacterium | reverse complement strand
TGTATTATCACTTCCGCGATAAGGCGGCCTTGTTTGAGGCGGTCTTTGATGAGGTTCGGGGCGAGCATATTGAGGCGCTGCGGGCCACCATGGCGACAATGGAGGGCGATGCTTGGCAGCGGCTGATGACGTGGGTCGGGCTGACCCTGGAGCGGGTCATGGAGCCGAGTGTGCGGCGCATCGTGTATCTCGACGGCCCGGTCGTACTGGATTGGTCCAGCGAGCAGCGTCGGGCGCCGGCCATCGCCTTGTTACGAGAGATCCTGGAGCCGTTGATGGCGGCGGGGCGCATTGAGCGGCTGCCGCTCGACGCGCTGGCGCGGCAGCTGTGGGCGCTATTCTTCCAGGCGGCCGTGGATATCGCCCAGGCTGAGGAGGGCGGCTTGGCCCTGCACGAGCGGCAGGTCGTCCTGCGGCGCATCCTCAACGGGTTACGGCCGGCGGGCTCCTAGGGCGTGTTCACGCTATCGGAACGCCTCCACGATGAGCGCGAGGTGTATGAAGCCGAGAAAGAGTGCATCGAGCTTGTCAAACCGGGTGAAAACCCGCCGGAAGGCTTTCAAGCGACGAAACAACCGTTCCACCTCGTTGGCGTCGGCTTCAACCGGCGCAGCAGTCGGCGCCCTACCAGGGCGTCATGGGCCTACCCGGGGGAGCGCGCCATGGTCAAAGCCGCCCACGGACCAGGGACGCCTTGGCCCAAGACAATTCGCAGCCCGGATGGTTTTCCGGCTTCTGTTTGCTTCTCCGGTTAATTGCCCTGACCGGGCGGGGGAAGCTGCTCCGGCGTCACCCATTCATCGGAGATGCCGTTCACAAATTCCGGCGGTAAGGCCCGGATAGGAATCCCCTCGTAGTCGGTCGGCAGTTCCGCCGGCCGACTGGTATAGACATAGACAACCCCATGGCCGGGCCGCACCGCAACCACCCCTGGCAATTGTGACAGGGCCCGGTCAGCCGTTTTGTACTTCTTTTCGATTGTGCTGACCTGAGAGGTTTTATAGGCTCGCAGCACCCGACTTGAGACGGCCCGGCCACGCGCATCCGTGACACCGCTCGGAATTTCGGCTCGCCGCAGCACCGCAAAATCATCCGGCGGCCGTTGCGCGCACGCACTCAGGAGTCCAAGCACGATCAGCCAGCCACAGTGACGGAAGAGTTTTCTCGGAGAGAGCGGTTCCAAGTCAAGCATATAGCCCTCCGTATTTATCTGTCAGCCAAGCTCCCGCTTCGCAGCGCACCCGCTACGATTGTTGCACTCGGCATAATCGTGTGGATGCTCTCCACAGCGGTTTCAAACGGGTTGTGTGGAAGGACGATAAAGTCGGCGAGCAGGCCGGTTTTTATGGCACCGATTTTTCCCTCCAATCCGAGTTGCGCAGCGCCGTTGATGGTATAGCCAGCCAGCGCCTGTTCCAAGAAAATTCTGGCATCCGGCGGCGGCAGGATGGCGGCATCAGCGCGGTTTATTGCCCGTCGGGTGATGCTCATTTCGATACCAATAAAGGGGCTCACGCGGCGCGGGTTGTACACAACATCGCTGGACAGCGTAAAATTGGCCTGTTGCCGGACAAAACGCCCAATAACCTGAGAGCGGCTGGCTCGCTCCGGTCCGACATTAATTTCTCTGGCGTCCCCGAATACTGTTCCGCCAAACCAATGGGGCGTGAAATTGGCGTGTGCATCCAGCTCACGAAAGCGTTCGATATCAGCGTCGGCAACCGAGAACAGATGACTGAGTGTGACCTCGATCCGTAAAGGACGGCCGAGCGCGGCCCGCGCTTGTTCCACGGCATCAAGAATATTTCTGGTCGCTCGATCGCCTGACGCATGCAGGTGCAGATCAATACCCTGGCCATCCAATTCTTGCAGAAAGCTGCTCAAGCGCTGCGTGGTGAATAACACGCCGCCGTAGTTGTCAGGGTCGGTCACATAGGGCTCCAGCATGCCGGCGGTGAGGATGTCTTGCATGCCATCATAATGAATCTTAATCGTGTTAAACTGGAGTTTTCCGTAGGCATATTGCTCCCGCAGCCGAAAGAGGGATTCTACTGCGGTTTCGATGTGTGCTGGCGCCCATATGTGGTACGACCCCTCCCAACGCAACGGTAATTTGCCTTCTTTTGCGATCTCGTGCGCCGCTCGGTATACGGCGGCGTCGTTATCGAAGTTCCCGGCGTCCCACAAGGTCGTGATGCCGGTACTTGACATGTAGTTCAGGTATGTGAGCAGCCGCTCTTTCAGTGCATTGGCCTCCGGCACCGAACTGTTACCCAGGTAGGGTGTGAGGGCAAATTCCTTGATCCAGCCAGTAGGTTCTCCGTTTTCGTCACGCACAAAATGCGATAAGTTCTCGCTGAGATCCGGCGTGTTCCTGTCGATGCCGAACCACCGCAGAACCGCGGAATTGACCCAGAAGCTGTGCCCCGAATTGTCGTACAAAAAGATGAGTTTTGTGCTGGAAATCCTATCCAGATCTCTTTTGTGTGGCCCGTGCGGCAGATAGGCGGCAACATCCCATGTTCCCTGTAAGATCAAGAATTCAGACGGGTGATCGTTGACGTACTGCTGTAACCAGGCGAGCGTGGCCTCCTTTGGCCTGGAGGGCATCCTGTCGGTCTGGACCGGCTGCCCGTTCTCTCCAGCGGGTGCCTCCAGCACGGACAGGTTCCCAAAAATGCCAATCAAGCCGGGGTGGGTGTGGGCGTCAATGATGCCCGGCATCACGAATTGGCCCTGTAAGTCGACGCGCGTGCTGTCCCTGGCGGCGTACTGCAAGGCATCCTGGGTCGAGCCGACAAACACGATGGTGTCCCCTCGCGTGATGAGTGCCTGCGCCCAAGGGAGGTCTTTATCCTGGGTATAGATTTGGCCATTCATGTACACCGTCTCGGTTGCGGCGGTTTGCCACAACTCAACCAACTCAAGATGCTGGGTGGACGTATTCCACACAAACCGGCCAGTCTCTCCCGGTGCGGGAAAGTCCGCAATCCTACACTCAGCGGTAACGTCCTCCAAGAACGGCACGCCCGTCGTCACGACATCGAAGGTGCTGCGGTCGAACTCCACGCCGTCATCGTAGACCACCGCAGTGTGTAGCCCGTCGCCGAGTTCTCCCCAATTCATGATGGAGACAAACCCGACCTCGGCATGGTCACACGCCCCGGCGTCGAGAACATCTCCGCGCTCACTCCCGTACACCAACGGGAGTGGGGAACCCCCATCGAACCGCACGGTCAACTCTCCCGCGTCGCATTTCCAGCCATGAATTACCCCAACACCGGACAAGGTCGTGTGGGGGGCGGGAACATCCAGTGTGGCCGCGCGGGCCGTTCCCGTCGCCGACACCAGGGCCGCCATCCATCCAATAATCTGCCGGTACATTGTACCCCTCCTCCGCTGAGGTCCCGGCTGGCATGCCGGGTCCGGGTAGTGTCTCAGTTTGAAAAAGGCTACCCAGGAAAAACACCAACCTCCCGGGACGGGCTTCGCTGTCCTCTAGAAACGAGGAAGGCGGATGCTTCCCCTCTCTACACAACTATCGGCCTGTTGTCCCTACAAGAGTTACGAGGCCAGGCACATTTTCTCCGTCCTGGCTCCAGTCTTAGGGAGTCCAGGCGGGAGTGGGTCTCCACGATCGGCGACGCTCGGACGGGAAGGACGGACTTGAGGAACGTGGAGAACAATTCAAAGCGAGACACGACCGGTCCGTTGACAAGCCCCCGGAAAATCCTCTAGCGTGGCAGGGTTATGCGTAGGGCCGTTCGAGTGTCGATATGTGTATGTGTCCTCGTCTGCCTGGCGGGCTGCTCCGCTGTGGTGAAACGCCCGTCGGCCAAAGAGTATTTCGATACGGCAGAAAAAGCCTACCAGGACGAGGACTACAATATCGCCACGGAGAACTTTCGCGACCTGCTCGACCAGTACCCGCTCAACCCGTATGCCGAGGAGTCCCAGCTCAAAATCGCCTACGCCTACTATCTGGACGAAGAGTACAGCGACGGGATCGCCGCCTTCAGCGACTTTGAGCGTGCCTACCCGACCAGCCCCCACCTGCCGTTCGTCGAATACTACCGGGGCATGTCCTACCTGGAACAGATGCGCTCGCCCGACCGTGACCAGGCCGTGACCCAAAACGCCTACGAACATTTCCAGATTGTGCTGGAGCGCTACCCCGACAGCAGCTTCGGCGTCCTGGCCGAGGAAAAGAGCCGGGAGTGCCGCGAATCGCTGGCGGCGAGTATCCTCGGCATCAGCGCTCAGTATCGGAAGATCGGGCATTTGTTTGCAGCCAGGGTGCGTCTGCGGTCGCTGGTTGAGCAGTATCCTGAGACCGAGGCCAGCACCGATGCCCTGGCCGAGCTCGAAGAAGTCCTGACCCGGGAAGGGGAAGCGGAACTGGCCGCTCTGGCGGGCGAAGCCCACGCTTTTCGGGCCAACACCCCTCCGTCTGCCGAGCAAATCAGGCAGCTGGAACACATTGGCTCTGTGGCCGAAGAAGTCGCCCTGCCGGAAGATGGGCAAGAAGCCGTCCCGCCCGGCGCCGCCAACGGAAGCCTGGCCGGTCTGCCCGAGCCCAGCCTCGATCCGCTGCTGCTGCTGGTCACCGAACTGCGCAAAGACGAGGCCAAAATTCGGGCCGAAGCCCTGGAAGACCGACGCAAGGAACTGCAGCTGATCGAAGAAGCCCGCGAAAAATACGTGAAAGAAGCCGAAGAACGCCGCTTGGCCGGACTGGAGGAAGAAAAACCGGCGCGCGGCATACGCCGCTTCCTGCCCTGGGCTTCCGGGCCAACCGACCCGCAGGAAGAGGAGGAAGACTACGAAGAAGAGATGGATCCGATGTTGAGGATACGGGAGTGGATGCCGGAATGGATACCACTCTGACGGATACCGGCGCTGACCGCTCCGCCTGCCAGGCAGCACAAATCCGTGCCGGCTCGGTGCTTGTCGTCGGGGTCGGCGGGCTGGGCTGTCCGGCGGCCCTGGCCCTGGCCCTGGCCGGGGTTGGCACAATCGGCCTGATTGACCCGGACCTGGTTGATGTGTCGAACCTGCAACGTCAGATCCTGCACACGACACCCGACCTGGGGCGGGCCAAGGTCGAATCGGCCCGGCACAAGCTGTCCCGCCTGCGACCGGCCAGCCGGGTTACGGCCTATCCCGAGCGGCTCAGCCCGCACAACCTGAGCGCCGTCTTCCAGGACTACGACTTTGTGATTGACGCCACCGACGGGACAGCCACGAAATTCATGATCAATGACGCGGCGGTTCTGCTCGGCAAGCCATTCTCATACGCCGGGATTGTCCAGTTTCAGGGCCAGAGCCTGACCGTGCTGCCGAGAAAGACCACCTGCCTGCGGTGCCTCTTTCCGGTGCCGCCGTCTCCGGACGAGATTCCGAGCTGCCAGGAGGCCGGTGTGCTGGGCAGCGCGGCCGGCAGCCTGGGCCTGATTCAGGCGACCGAGGCGGTCAAATATCTGAGCGGCGATCCAGAGCTGCTGACCGACCGTCTGCTGACCTACGATGCCCAGCTTCCGCGCTGGCGCGAGGTCCGGCTGAAACCCAATCCGCGCTGCCCGGTATGCGGCTCCCAGCCCAGCATCACCAGCCTGCGACCCGAACGCTACGAAGAAGACGGGCTGTGCCAAGTCGGATGAGGCATGTCCTGAAAAGGTGAACGCTGAGCGCTTCATGGAGCGGTCGGCAGCGTTCGTCTGATTTTGCCAAGGATAGGTATGAACACTGTTACCGGTTTACGCTGTCGTGAGTGCGGCCAGGAATACCCTGTCGCCCCCGTCCATGTGTGCGAGCTGTGTTTTGGGCCGCTCGAAGTCGAGTATGACTATGCCCTCATCCGTCGCAGCCTGTCGCGTCAGACCATTGCCGCCCGGCCGGCCTCGCTGTGGCGTTACCAAGAACTGCTGCCGCTCAGCCGGCCACCGACAATCGGCCTCCACAGCGGCTGTACTCCGCTGGTCAAAGCCGACCGGCTGGCCGCTGTGCTCGGCGTGGATGAGCTGTATGTCAAGGATGATTCGGTCAATCATCCGACGTTTTCGTACAAAGACCGGGTGGTCTCGGTCGCCATGTCGCAAGCTCTGGAGTTTGGCTTTGAGACGGTGTCGTGCGCCTCAACCGGTAATCTGGCCAACTCGGTCTCGGCCCACGCGGCTCGAGCCGGGCTGCGTTGCTGGATTTTTATCCCGGCCGACCTGGAACAGGGCAAGGTCATGGGCTCGACGATCTATGGCCCACGGGCGATTGCCATCCACGGCAACTACGACGATGTCAACCGGTTGTGCAGTGAGATTGCCGACAAGTACGGCTGGGCGTTCGTCAACATCAACATCCGACCGTATTACACCGAAGGCGCCAAAACCTACGGCTTTGAAATTGCTGAGCAACTCGGCTGGCGTCTGCCCCGGCACGTTGTCGTGCCGACCGCAGGCGGCACGATCCTGCCCAAAGTGGCCAAGGCGTTTGAGGAACTCCAGACCGTCGGTCTGATAGAGGACGGGCCAGTCCCCAGGATTTACACCGCCCAGGCCGCCGGGAGCGCACCGGTGGTCACGGCCCTGCACAAAGGCACCGACCTGATCGATCCGGTCAAGCCCAACACGATCGCCAAGTCGATCGCCATCGGTAACCCGGCCGACGGCTATTACGTCTTGCAGGCGGTTCGCGAGTCGGGCGGCTGGGGCGAAGCGGCGACGGACGAGGAAATCGTGGCCGGGATTCAGCTGCTGGCCCGCACCGAGGGCATTTTTACCGAGCCGGCCGGCGGCACGACCGTAGCGGTGACCAAAAAACTGATTGAGCAGGGACGTATCCCGCGCGATGAATCAGTGGTGATCTGTATTACCGGCAACGGCTATAAGACCATTGAGGCGGTCGCCGGCCAGTCGGCCGAACCGCAGACCATCAACGCCCGCCTGGCCGAGTTTGACACGCTGTACCAGACAGGCGGACGCTGATCGCCGCTTGGTGGCCGTCGGTCAGGCCGGAGGAAAAGTTCGGGCGACGGAATTGCATTCAGCATCGAAAACCGTCACAGTAGGGAAATCTTGCTTGCAGGAGGTGTCCGGTATGAGTGTCCAGGTGCGGATACCAACCCCCCTTCGTCGTTTCACCGGTGGCGCCGAAGAAGTCAGCGCTGAGGGCGCAACGATCTCGGCCCTAGTCAACGATATCGAACAGAACCACCCGGGGATCAAAGAGCGTATCTGTGACGAGCAGGGGAATATTCGCCGCTTTGTGAATATCTTTGTGAACGGCGACGATATCCGTTTTTCAGACAATCTCGAAACCGTCCTCAAAGATGGAGACGAGGTTTCCATTGTCCCGGCAATCGCCGGAGGAAAATGTGGTCCAGCCTGAGCCACACATGAAGAGCGGACCGGCTTCACCGGTCTGCCGTACAGGGCATACGCTCGAAGGACCCCCGCTCTGATCACACCCGCTGCCCCAGCCCGTGCGTCAGCCCGCTCCCGGCTCTAGCCCCCTGTTCCCATGCTGTCCGAAGCCCAAATCGAACGCTACAGCCGTCAAATCATCCTGCCCCAGCTGGGCGGCAAAGGCCAGGAAACCCTGCTACGGGCCAGGGTCCTGGTCAACGGCGGCGTCCTCCAGACCACGACTCTGCTCTACCTGGCGGCCGCTGGAGTCGGCACCATTGGGCTCCGCAGCCGCGAGCGACCGGCGGTCTTTTCGGCCTTGGCCGGCAAGATGGACGATGATGACCATCTCATCAACAAGAAGAGCGCAGCGTCCCCCTTGGATGGACCGCGTGACCCGGTCGTGGCCACACTTGAGCGTTTGAACCCGGACTGTCGCGTCGTGCGCCATGACATGGACGGGTCGGCGGCTGCGCTGATCGCCGCCTACGACCTGGTGGTCTCCGAGCCCGACCCGCTGGTCGACCACTGCGGCAGTGCTGGCCAACCCGTGTGTTGCAGCTGGGGCCAGACCTCAGACCGCCACCTGTTTGTGTGTCGGGGCGGGCTGGATCAAGCCTGCTGGGGGTGCCTGCCGGCCGAGCAAAAGCGAACCGCTCCAGATCATGAGGAAACAGCGTTTGGGCGGCTGGCCGACCTGTTTTGGGGCGCTTTCCAGGCCACCGAGGCCCTGAAGTGCGTGATCGGCCTCGGTCCCGCTTCGTCCAGTCGGCTGTTCACGTGTCAGTTTCCGCAGCTCCAATTCAGCGACCGACCGGTCGAGAAAAATCCCGACTGCGCGGTGTGCGGCCGAGCGGGCGACCGGGCAGGTGGTATGGATGGCTGATTGCGCATCTCCCCCCAGCCATGGGACAATAGGCATGATGCAAACAGAAGACGCACAGGCCCGCAGTCTGACCCATTTACGGACACTTGAGGCGGAGAGCATCCATATTATCCGGGAAGTGGTCGCCGAGTTTGAGAACCCGGTCATGCTGTACTCCATCGGCAAGGACTCGGCCGTCATGCTCCACCTGGCCCGCAAAGCCTTTTATCCGGCCAAGCTCCCGTTTCCGCTCCTGCACGTTGACACGACCTGGAAGTTCCGGGACATGATCGCCTTCCGCGACTCCTACGTGAGGCAAGAGTTGGGCTTGGAGTTGATCGTGTACATCAACGAAGAGGGCCGCCGAGCCGGAGTCAATCCGTTCACCCACGGCTCGAAAAAACACACCGATATCATGAAGACCGAGGCGCTCAAGCAGGCGCTCGACCACTACCGTTTCGACGCCGCTTTTGGCGGCGCCCGGCGCGATGAAGAAAAGTCGCGGGCCAAAGAGCGGGTCTATTCGTTTCGGGACCGCAGGCACCGCTGGGACCCCAAAAACCAGCGACCCGAGCTGTGGAACATCTATAACGCCACGGTTGACAAGGGCGAAAGCATCCGGGTCTTTCCCCTGTCAAACTGGACCGAGCTTGACGTGTGGCAGTACGTCTACCTGGAGCGCATCCCGATCGTCCCGCTGTACTATGCCAAGCAGCGGCCGGTCGTGGACCGGGACGGGGTGTGGATCATGGTGGACGACGAGCGGATGCCGCTGCGGTCGGGGGAAAAACCCCAGCTGAAGATGGTCCGCTTCCGCACCCTGGGCTGTTATCCGCTGACCGGTGCGGTTGAATCGCAGGCCGACACCTTGCCGCTGATCATTCAAGAGATGCTGCTGACCAAGCACTCGGAGCGCCAGGGCCGGGTCATCGACTTCGACCAGGCGGGTTCGATGGAAGAGAAGAAAAAAGAGGGCTATTTCTAGGAGAGTGGCTAGTGGCTAGTGACTAGTGGTCAGTTCCGAGTCAGCCACTAACCACTAACCACTAACCACTAACTTCCGCCATGTCGCACCAATCCGATCTGATCGCCACCGATATCGAGGCCTACCTGGCCCAACACGAACGCAAAGACCTGCTGCGCTTCCTGACCTGTGGGAGTGTGGATGACGGCAAGAGCACCCTGATCGGCCGCCTGCTGTACGACTCCAAGCTGATTTATGAAGATCAGCTCGACGCGATTAAAAAAGACTCGCAGCGCTACGGGACGACCGATTCAGAATTTGACCCCGCGCTGTTGACCGACGGCCTCAAGGCCGAGCGCGAACAGGGCATCACCATTGACGTTGCCTATCGCTATTTTTCAACCGCCAGGCGGAAATTCATTATCGCCGACACGCCCGGCCACGAGCAGTACACGCGCAATATGGCGACCGGGGCGTCAACCTGTGACCTGGCCATCATTCTGATCGATGCGCGCCACGGCGTGCTGACCCAGACCCGTCGCCACAGTTTTATCGCCGCCCTGCTCGGCATCAAGCACATCATTGTGGCGGTCAATAAGATGGACCTCGTCGGCTACAGCCAGGAAGTGTTTGACGCCATCGTGGCCGACTACGCGGCCTTTGCCGCCCGGCTGGAGCTGGGCGATATCCGCTTTCTGCCCCTGTCCGCCCTGCGGGGCGATAATGTGGTCACCAAAAGCGAGGCCATGCCGTGGTATCAGGGCGCAACCCTGATGTATCTGCTGGAACACGTGCATATTGCCTCGGACCTGAATCTGATCGACTTTCGACTGCCGGTCCAGTACGTCAACCGTCCGGACGCCAATTTCCGCGGCTATTGCGGCACGATTGCGGCCGGGATCGTGCGGCCGGGCGACGAAGTCATGGTGCTGCCGTCGCATCAAACGAGCCGGGTCAAGTCGATCCTCACCTTCGACGGAGAACTCGACGAGGCCAGCTCGCCGCTGGCCGTAACCCTGACCCTGGAGGACGAAATCGATATCAGCCGGGGCGATCTCCTGGTCCACCCGAACAACCGGCCGCTGGAGGCGCACAGCTTCGAGGCCATGGTGGTGTGGATGGCCGAAGAGCCGCTGCGGCCGGGCAAACACTACCTGATTAAACACGCCACGCTGCAAACGCCCGGCATGATTCGCGAGATCCGCTACCGCATGGATATCAATACCCTGCACCGCGAGGCGGCCGAGCAGCTCGGGCTGAACGAAATCGGCCGCTGCGTGTTTGAGCTTGAAAAACGGGTCGCCTTTGATCCTTACCGCAAAAACCGGGCGACCGGCGCCTTCATCATCATCGACCGCTTGACCAATAATACGGTCGGGGCGGGCATGATTATCGACCGCCTCCAAACCGGGCTCAGCGGCAGTCCAGAGAAAGGTGATCGTGATAACAAAAGAGAGCAAAAAGGACATCACGATCACCTTTTGTCCGCTATCCGACCCGAGACGAGCCTGATATCGAGCGCCGAGCGGGAGACGGCCCTGGCCCAGACGGCGCTCACCGTGTGGCTGACGGGCCTGTCCGGCTCGGGCAAATCCTCAATCGCCCACGCCCTGGAGAAGCGTCTGCACGAGGTCGGCTTCCACGTGTTCTGCCTGGACGGCGACACGCTGCGGTCCGGTCTCAACAGCGATCTGGGCTTTTCGGCCGATGATCGGACCGAGAATATCCGTCGGATCGGCGAGGTCGCCGGCCTGTTTAATCGGGCCGGGCTGATTGTGCTGGTGCCGGTGATTTCTCCCTTCCGCGATGATCGTCGCCGGGCTCAGGAGACGATAGGGCCGGAGCGTTTTTTTGAGGTGTATGTCGATACGCCGATCGAGGTGTGTGAGCAGCGAGACGTAAAAGGCTTGTACCGCAAGGCCCGGGCCGGGGAGATTGGCGAGTTCACCGGCATTTCCTCGCCCTACGAACCGCCGGACAAGCCGGCCCTGCATATGCGGACCGTGGACCGGTCTGTCGAGGAGTGCGCGGACGAGGTGTTTGCGGCTATTGCCGATCGCATCAGGCCGCGCCATTAAGACGCCGCAGCGCAGCCTGGGCTGCGCCGACCTGAGCCGCCTTGGGGTTGAGGACAATCCGGACCGGGATGTCGGCCATCAGCCCGGCAAAGCGGCCCTTGTCCACAAAGGCCCGCATGAACGCGCCGTGGCCGACTCTGGGCAACAGTTTGGGAATCATCCCGCCGGCGACATACACGCCGCCAAGACTCATGACGGTCAGGGCCAGATTCCCGGCCTGGGCGCCGTAGATGCCCAGCAGGAGGTCAACTGCGGCCTCACAGGTGGGACACTCGGCGTTCACCCCAGCCTGACCGATCACCGCCGCCGGATCCTCGGTTCGCATCCGTTCCTCCAGCCCGGCAGTCAGCTCCCGGCCCTCGGCCTCGACCAGAAAGCGCCAGATCTGGACCAGGCCCGGACCGGATACGAGCCGTTCATACGAGACATGCGTGTAGCGCCGGCGGAGATAGCCGAGCAGGCGATCTTCGAGGGCAGTGCGGGGAGCAAAATCGACGTGGCCGCCCTCGGTTGCGGCGGCTCGATACTGCCTTCCGTCCCAGAACAGAAAAGCCTGGCCCAGACCCGTGCCGGCAGCAATGATCGCCCGATGTCCACGGCGCTCACGGCCCGGGTTGAGGCTCTGGAACTCTTCGGGGCCGAGGCACAGGACGCCATACGCCGTCGCCTCAAGGTCGTTCATCAGTCGCACCTGAGCGCCGCCGAGGTGGCTGCTCAGACGGGTCGCTTCGACCTGCCAGGCCAGGTTTGTGGCGGTGACGCGTCCGTCCAGAACCGGCCCGGCAATGCCAAACGCCGCAGCCTGGATCGATTCTTGCCCGACCGATTCTTGACGGTCGAGAAAGGCGTCGAGAATCTCCTCCAGCCCCGGATAGCGGGCGCTGGGAAAAGACCCCTCGCGCACCAGAACCAGCGATTCGTCCCGTCCCTGAGCGGCCTGGTAGAGGGCAAGATTGGTCTTCGTCCCGCCAATATCCCCGGCTAAAATATACGTAGCCATAGGCGCGTCTCCTGATCGGGTCGTATGCTGGCAAAAGGTGAACGATGATCGTTTCTTGATGAGGAGGTCAGCATCGTTCGCTCAGCATAGCAGCCGCTCTCCAGGCTTCCCACACGGCCTGATTCGCGCCGATCTCCGTGCTATAGTCGGCCGTGGCAAGCGCAGAGGCAAAAGCAGAGGAAGAGCAGAGGGCGGACGGCGGCGCGGTGAACACAAGGCGTGGCGTGCATGCAGACCATACTGGTAACCGGCGGGGCAGGGTTTATCGGCAGTAATTTTGTCCGCCATGCCCTGGCCCGGACCGCAGCGCGGATTATCGTGGTGGATAAGCTGAGCTATGCGGGCCACCTGGCCAACCTGGCGGATATCCCCCGTCAGGCGCGTTTTCGCTTCGTGCAGGCCGACATCGCCGACCGGGCGGCCATGGCCAGCCTGGTGCGCGACAGCCAGCCGCAGGCCATTGTGCATTTTGCCGCCGAGACCCATGTGGACCGCTCCATTGATGGACCATGGCCGTTCATCGAGACCAACCTGGTCGGCACCTTCTGCCTGCTTGAGGCCGCTCGTCTCTACTGGATGGAGTTGGCGGCCGAGCCGCAGGCGCGCTTTCGCTTTGTGCATATCTCAACCGACGAGGTGTACGGCAGCCTGGGCCCGACCGGTCTGTTTTCAGAAACCAGCCCGTATGCCCCGAACTCGCCCTATGCCGCCTCAAAGGCCGGCGCCGATCATCTGGTCCGGGCCTATCACGCCACCTACGGTCTGCCGACCCTGATGACCAACTGTTCCAACAACTACGGCCCGTATCAATTCCCCGAAAAGCTGATTCCGCTCATGGTGCTGAACGCGGTCGAGGGCAGGCCACTGCCGATTTACGGCGACGGGGGCAATATTCGGGACTGGCTCTACGTTGAGGACCACTGCGCCGGCCTGCTGCGGGTTCTGCAAGACGGCCGGCCAGGCGAGCGTTACAATATTGGCGGCGGCAATGAGCATACCAACCTGGAGCTGGTCGACCGGCTGTGTGGGTGTATGGAGGCCGTTTTTCCGGCCGCCGACAACCCGAGCCTGCGCCGTAGGGGGATTCCGAGCTATGCGGCGCTCAAAACCTTTGTGCCGGATCGGCCGGGCCACGACCGCCGCTACGCCATTGATGCGACCAAGCTGCGGACCGAGCTGGGCTGGCGTCCCGGCTATGATTTTGAGCGCGGCCTGCGCCACACGGTCGAGTGGTATCTATCCCATCGGGAGTGGTGTACGACCGTGCTGGCCGACACGGACCAGGGGCAGCGCCTGGGGCTCGGTCCGGTCGGGCAGACCAGGGCGGGTAAGGTGCCGAGGAGACACGGATGAAAGGCATTATCCTGGCCGGCGGAGCGGGCACCCGCCTGTATCCCCTCAGCCGGGCAGTCAGCAAACAGCTCATGCCGGTGTACGACAAGCCCATGATTTATTATCCCTTGTCGGTGCTGATGCTGGCCGGCATTCGCGACATCCTGCTTATCACCACCCCCCACGAACAGGACGCCTTTGTCCGGTTGCTGGGCGACGGACAGTGGTTGGGCCTCAACCTGCGCTACGCCGTCCAGCCCCAGCCGGAAGGCATTGCCCAGGCCATTGTCATTGGGCGGGAGTTTATCGGCGCCGAACCGTTGGGCCTGATTCTGGGCGATAACATCTTCTACGGCCACGGCCTGCCCGACCTGCTCCACACCGCAGCCGCGCGCAGCGCCGGCGCCACGGTGTTCGCCTATCGGGTGCGGGACCCTGAGCGGTATGGCGTGGTCGAGTTCGACCCGGACGGGCGGGCGATCAGCCTGGCCGAAAAACCCGCCCGGCCACGCTCCCAGTACGCGGTGACCGGCCTGTATTTTTATGACAATCGGGTGGTGGATATTGCCGCCCAGCTTCGCCCGTCAGCTCGGGGCGAACTCGAAATTACCGATGTCAACCTGGCCTATCTGCGGAGCCGGAGCCTGTACGTCGAAAAACTCGGCCGGGGGGTCGCCTGGCTGGACACGGGCACGCACGAATCGCTGCTCCAGGCCGGCAATTTCATCCACGCCCTGCAAGAGCGCCAGGGCTTGATGATCGCCTGCGTCGAGGAAATCGCCTACGCCCTGGGCTATATCAGCGCTGCGGCGGTGGCCCGGCGGGCGGACAGCATGAAGGACAACGCCTACGGCCAATATCTCTTCCACATGCTTGACCAGACCGACTAGGACGGTGCCGTGGCCATTCTGATAACTGGAGCACAAGGACAGCTCGGGCGAGCGTTGCGGGCCGCGCTGACGGACCGCGTCGTGGCCTACGGGAAAGCCAAGCTTGATATCACCCGACTCGACGTGGTGCGTGCGGCCATTGACCAGCTCCGCCCGCGTATCGTCATCAATGCCGCAGCGTTCACCCGTGTTGATGAGGCCGAGACTACGCCCGAGCCGGCCTATCGGGTCAATGCCTTGGGGCCGCGCAACCTGGCCGTGGCCAGCGCCGAGCGGGCCATCCCCCTCCTGCACATCTCCACCGATTATGTCTTTGACGGTCGGGCCGAGCGACCCTACCACGAGTTTGATCCCGTTTTCCCGCTGTCGGTGTACGGCCTGAGCAAGCTGGCCGGCGAAGAGGCGGTGCGCAGCCTCAACCCCCGCCACTATATCGTGCGAACCGCCTGGCTCTACCATACGCTGGGACGGAATTTCGTCACAACGATGCGGGAGTTGGCGGACAGACCGCAGGTGCAGGTAGTGAGCGATCAGTACGGCTCACCGACCTATGCGCCACACCTCGCCCAGGCGCTGCTCAGGCTGCTCGACAGCCGCGCCTACGGCACCTATCACATTGCCGGCGCGGGTGGGACGAGTCGGTTCGAGCTGACCCGGACCTTGTACCGTCTGCTGGGGCTTTCGACCCCGGTCACCCCGGTCGCGGCCAGCGCCTTTCCCCAAGCCGCCCCACGGCCACGCTATGCGGTCCTCACCACCTTACAGGATCCCACCCTTGTTCTGCCGGCCTGGCAGGACGGCCTGTCGGCCTTTGTTCAGGCTGCTCGTTCCCGACAGACCGGGCCTCAGCACCCGGCGTCTTGACAAGTCGTCGGGGCATTACTACCTTTCTGCCCACAAAGGCAATCGTGATAACAGGCCGTCTGGAAGGGACATCACGATTGCCTTTGCCAGTCACACGGCAAGAGGGAAACGTGTTGTCCACCTGATATCCAATGACACGTTTCCCTTTGAGAGAAGGCAGACCCTCAAGATACTCCATTCGTGAGTCACCTACACCATGATAGAAGTGCAGCACCTGACGAAACGCTACGGTGACCTGACCGCAGTCTCGGATATCTCCTTCCAGGTCGATTCGGGTCAGATCCTCGGCTTCCTCGGTCCCAACGGCTCGGGCAAGACCACCACCATGCGGGTTATTACCGGCTTCATGCCGGCAACGAGCGGGACGGTCAAAGTCGAGGGATTCGATATCTTCACCGACTCGTTTGAGGCGCGCAAACGGATCGGCTACCTGCCGGAGCATCCGCCTTTGTACAGCGATATGACCGTCGCCTCGTACTTGCGTTTTGTGGCCCGGATCAAGGGGCTGCGCAAGGCCGAGATCGGCGAGGCGCTCGACACCGCCATCACCCGCTGCGGGCTGACCGAGGTCGTCAACCGGCTGACCGGCCAGCTGTCCAAGGGCTTTCGGCAGCGGGTCGGGCTGGCCCAGGCGATTATTCACAATCCGACGGTGCTGGTCCTGGACGAGCCAACCGTCGGACTCGACCCGCAGCAGATCATCGAGATTCGCGCCCTGATCAAAGAATTGGCCGGCTCGCATACCGTCGTGCTCTCGACCCACATTCTGCCAGAGGTGGCTCAGGTGTGCGAAAAAGTGGTGATTATCCGGTCCGGCCAGGTCGTCCTCGAGGATACTCTGGCCCACCTGACCGAGGACCAATCGCTGGAAGACGTCTTTTTGCGGGCCATCGCCCAGGAAGACGCCCAGCCTGACGCTCAGCCCGAGGCGGCACCCGAGACGGACCGAGAGGAAACGGAGGCATGAGGAATATCTGGACGATTGTCGGGAAGGAAATACGCTCGTATTTCGTCTCTCCGGTGGCGTATGTGGTGTTGACCGGATTTCTGCTGCTGGGCGGGTGGTTTTTCTTCAACCTCTTGTCGCGCTTCAATCTTCTGCTATCGCTGTATACCCAGTTCCAGGCCGGGGCGACCGAGCAGCTCAATCTCAACGATTTCGTGATTGCGCCGCTGATGAACAACCTGTCGATCATCCTGGTCATCCTGGTCCCCATGATCACCATGCGGACCTTTGCCGAGGAAAAAAAGGGCGGCACCTACGAGCTGCTGCTGACCTCCCCGTTACGGACGGGGGAAATTGTGCTGGGCAAATTTCTGGCCTCGTTTGTATTCATCTGCATCATGATCGGTCTGACGGCCATCTACCCGATCCTGCTGATCGTGTTTGGCAATCCAGAGGTGTGGGTGATGCTGGCGGGCTACATCGGGCTGCTGCTCATGGCCACCGCCTTTGTGGCCGTCGGGCTGTTCACCTCCTCGGTGACCGAAAACCAGATTATCGCTGCGGTCAGCGGCCTGGTCGCCATGCTGTTGCTGTACATCATCGGCTGGCCGGCCCAGGGCGCGGGGGACGTACTTGGGCCGATTCTCAAATACCTGTCCGTCACCGATCACTTTGCCGAGCTGGTCAAGGGCGTCATTGATACCCGCGCGCTGGTCTATTTCGCCAGCCTGATCGGGCTGGCCCTGTTCCTGACCATGCGTTCGGTCGAATCTCTGCGCTGGAGGTAATCTGCATGGAAGAGAAACGTGTGAACCGGCGGATATCAGGAGGACAACACGTTTCCCTTTTGCCGCGTCTGGGCGGTTTCTATGGGGTGGCTGGGATCACCCTGCTCGTGTTTGCAGGCATTGCGTATTATCTGACCCGGGTTGTCTCGACCTATGTCTTTATCCACGCCCTGCTGGGGCTGCTGGCCGTGATCGTCTACTTTGCCTCGGCCAAAGACAGCCTGGGGACGTTTCTGGGTGAACGGTCCACCAAATATGGCGCCAACGCGGCCCTGTATTCGCTGATCGCCTTTGGCGTGCTGATCGCGCTCAATTACCTCGGAACGCGCTACTATCATCGCTTCGATCTGACCGAAGCCGGGGTCTACAGCCTGTCTCCCCAGTCGCAGCAGGTGGTCGGCAGTCTGGACCAGGAGCTGGAGATCCACGCCTTTGTCCAGGCCGGTGACGATCCTCTGCTGGAAGATCTGCTGGCCAGCTACGGCTACGCCTCGGAGCGGCTGTCGTTCACTATTGTCGATCCGGATACGCGGCCGGACTTGGCCGAGCGGTTCCTGATCACCGCACTGCCGGCCATCCACCTCCAGTACGGGGACCGGTCTAATGTGGTGACCGACATTTCCGAAGAAGAGATCACCAACGGGATCATCAAAGTCGCCCAGGCCGAGGCCAAAACGGTCTATTTTGTCGAGGGCCACGGCGAGCCCAGCGTTGACGACACCCAGCAAAGCCAGGGGTATGGCCAGCTCAAGATCGCCCTTGAGAGTGAGGGCTATACGGTCAGCACCGTAGTCCTGTCTCCAGATACGGCCGTCCCGGACGACGCCAGCGTGCTCGTTGTTGCCGGCGCCCAGCGCTCGCTGCTAGACCACGAGACCCAGGCCATTGATCATTACCTGAAGCGGGAAGGCCACGCGCTGTTTCTGCTCAGTCCCCGCGTCACCCCGGAGCTGTCGAGCTATCTGGCCAACTGGGGGGTTGAGGTC
>WTHE01000536.1 GCA_011523315.1 Candidatus Binatota bacterium | reverse complement strand
GTCCCGCAAACCTCTATCCTACATCATCCATATGTAACCGGCGTGTCATTTCCACCCGTTTATGTAGCAATTTCGTGCCAATATGACAACAGACCGTCTCCAACCCGGCAGGATGTGGACCAGCCACGCCGCAACGCTGTCAAGCGATATACCAATTTCGGAACGCCGAAAATTCCACAATCGGTATGCCTGGGCTGGACAGGCTTCGCTCAAGGCGCGTACGCTGTATCCATCAAAATATACGGTCCCTTTTGCCTGGACGCCATCGCCCAAAGAGAAAAAGACGGTGAGGAAAAGACGGTTCGCTCTCTACCCTTTCCCTCGGGCGATCTCCCGTCTTCAGGGGCCGCCGGAGCTCTCGTCACACCGAGAGACCGGCTAGGACAAGGAGACATCCAATGCAGCACGCCAATCCACTCAGAATGGCAACCGACCTCGGTATGCTCCTGGCGTTCACGATCACCGCCCTCTTCGGGCTGGCCTCCGCCTCCATACCCATCCTGGCGGGCGACAACGCCTTCCCCCTGGCAGGCCCGCGCGCTGCAACGGCCGCCGTCGTCGTCGAAACGGATACGGCAACCGCCGCCATAGCGGTCGAAGTCCTGCGCCCAACCGTGAAGGAGGCCACGCTGGCCGCCCAGGACGTGATGGCGGATGTGTTGGCCGCGCTCGTCGCCCAGAGCGTCGCCGAATCGGACATCCGCGCCAGCCAGCTCAACGTCTTCGCCGAACGCTTTGGCCCGGGCGGCCTGCCCAACGGAGATGATATGCGCTACCACGCCAGCAATACCCTCTTCATCACTATCCGCGACCTGGACAGCGTCGACGCCGTGCTCGACGCCGCCCTTGCCGCCGGAGCCGACAACATCTACAGCGTCGACTTCAGCCTCTCCGAACCGCTCCCGCTGCCGTTGAATCCGAAACGCGCGCAGGCGGTAGTTGATTGACGTCCGCGCCCCACTGCGCTCTTCGTGAAACCCTCAAGACAGGAGCAAGACAAACCAGCGGGAACGCGGGAGGAGATCGCATCATGGCCCAGGACTTCAAGCGGATGACCCGTATCGAACTGGAATCCGAGCTGTCTGCCGAGCGCGCCGCGACACGGCGCAGCCACGCCGTGATCGTCATGATGGCCGTTCTGGCCGTGTTGGGATTCATGCTGGCTCTGCTGGGGGCGGCCGGCAATCTGGTCCCGGCCGGTTGAAGCCGCTGACGCCGGTTCAACCGGCCCGCCGCGCCCCGTCTGCCGCCCAAACCGCGCGACACGCTGTCACACCGCGCCGCGCATTCCCAAAGGAGACGGAAAATGAAACCCAAAACAGCTGTCGTCTTATGCCTGCTCGCGCTCCTGCTCGTGCCCGCAATCGGTTACGGCGCATCGCCCGTCGCGGAAGGCGCGACCATGACCGCGCTGGGATACGGTTCGGTATCAGCGCCCCCCGACAGCGTGCGCGTCGACCTCTACGTCGGCGAAGAAACGATGTACGGACCGGGCGGGCCCGAGCTGGCCTTTGTCCAACCGGCCGACTTGGAGGAGGTGCAGGACCTCCTGATCGAGCAGGGCGTTGACGCGGAGACCGTCGCGGTCGATATCTTCAGCAGCGACTACGCCTACAGCAGCAGTAAGTCTGGCAAGGTCAGCTTCATCTACGCCGATGTCGCCGGTCTGCGCGCAATGCTGCAGGCCGTGCTGGACGAGGCGGAGAGCAGAAGAGGCCCCAACATTCGGGCGGCCAGGTTTATCTTCATGGTCGAGGACTGTGCCGCGCTCGAGGAGAAGGCCATGCAGGCTGCGCTCAACAACGCCCGCGCCCGCGCCGCGCGCATGGCCGGATTGCTCGAGATGACGCCGGGCCCGGTCAGGGCCGTCTCCGAAGACATCTTGCTGTCTGGCGTTGCCGCTCCAGGAGGAGGATGCATCTACCTCGAAAGGCTGGAATCTTCCGGCGGCTACGGCTTTTCCCACAGCGCTGGTCCCGCCTCCAACAGCCTGAACGGAGTGGAAGTCGCCGTCTCGCTGAAAGCGACCTTCGCCCTCGAGCCGGCCAGGTAGAATGACGGGCAGGCGCCCAGGGGCTGCTCGGCCCCTGGGTACGGCCCAAGTCCGGTGGCGCCGGCGCATGGAGCTGCTCGCATGTCCCCTCCCAACATCCTCTTCCTCATGACCGACCAGATGCAGGGCCGCGTGCTCGAGCCCGCCAACCCCTGCCAAACGCCCAACCTCGATCGACTCGCCGCCGTAGGCGTGCTCTTCCGCCGCGCCTACACCCCCAGCCCCGTCTGCTCGCCCGCACACGCCAGCCTGATGACCGGCCTCCTGCCCCACAACCACGGCGTGCTCTTCGCCGAACATACGGTTGATCCGGACCAGGCAAGGCTGCGCACCCCCTACTTCCACTGGGCCGACCAGCTGACCGCGGCCGGCTACGACACCGGCTACTTCGGCAAATGGCATGTGGAACGCTCCAACGACCTCGCCCGCTTCGGCTGGCAACGTCAGGCCGCCCTCTTCGATCGCCCCGACTGGGACGCCGCCGGCTTCTCGCTCGAACGCTACCTCGACAGCCCGTCCGGCTACCGTCCCATCCGCTTCTACGGCGTCTGCGACCTGCCCGCCGCCCAACGCGGAATGGGCAAAAGCGCCGCCGCCGCCCTGGCCTATCTGGACACCGTCCTGGCAGCACCCGACCCCTGGTGCTGCTTTGTCAGCTTCACCGAACCCCGCGCCCCCTTCTACTGCCACCAAGACGCCTTCGCGCAGTACGATGTCGACGCGATCCCGCTGCAGCCCAACCTCCACCACGACCTCGGCGGCCAGCCCAACCTCTACAAGCGCGCCGCGCGGGCGTGGCGCGACTGGACCGACCGCGCGCGCCGCGAGGCCGCCGCCTGCTACTACGCCTCCATCAGCGAGCTCGACCGGCAGTTCGGACGGCTGCTCGCGCGGGTGGCGCGCGCCGGAAAGCTCGAAAACACCGTCGTGGTCATGACGTCGGATCACGGGGAGCTCCTCGGCGCGCACGGGCTCTATTGCAACAACGTCGGCGCCTTCGAAGAGGTATACAACATTCCTCTCCTCATGGCCGGGCCCGGAATAGCCGGCCCGGCCGTCAGCGACGCGCGCGTCGGCCTGCAGGACGTCGGCCAGACGCTCCTGGAGCTGGTCGGCGCGCAGCCGCTGGATAGCATCGACGGCAGCTCCTTCGCGCCCGCGCTCGCCGCCCCGCACGATGCCTCCGCCTACCGCCAGGGCTTCGCCGAATACTTCGGCGGGCGCTATCTCCTCACCCAGCGGGTCCTGTGGGACGGGGATTGGAAGCTCGTCCACAACGGCTTCGACTATGACGAGCTCTACAACCTGGCCGCGGACCCCTGCGAGATGAACAACCTGGCGCAGGATCCGGCCTGTGCCAGCAGAGTCCGGGCCATGACCCGGCAGATGTGGCAGTTCGTCGTTGAGTCCCACGACCACAGCCTCAGCGGCGCCCACGACCCGCCGCTGCGGATGGCGGCCGCGGGGCCGGGCTCGTAGAAAGGTGGAGAGGATGAAGATACCGGCGCAACAGAAGTGATCGACTACTGTGGGGCTGGATCGCCAAAGGCAAGGAGGCCGGCATGGAGAGCAAGCAGGCATTCCTCCGCTTCGAGATCGAGGCGCTGCGAGAGTTGCCAAGGAGAATGCGTTGGTTCGATTGGGTGTGGCTGTCCTTCGAGCTCCTTGTGGCCATCGGGATCGTGGTCTCTTGCAATGGCTGAACTTTCAGCGCGCGCTGTTGCGCCGTGTGATGAATCGACGGAGCTGGACGGCGCTTGGACCGTTACGCCCAAAGATTGACTTTCGACGCCTGCCGCCGCTATAGTATGGCAGACAGCCTGCCGGGACTCGACTGGTCGTGAGAGGATGCCATATAGGTGGTGAATCGGCGGTTAAGAGTGTACGCTGACAC
>WTHE01000698.1 GCA_011523315.1 Candidatus Binatota bacterium | reverse complement strand
GGAGTTCAGCATGATGAACGGATAGCTCTCGTGGGCGACGCCGCGTACCGGCAGCAGTGCGCGGGCTTTCTCGCCCTGGCCCGGCGGCTCGAGCTTGATCACGTCCGCGCCCAGAAAGCTGAGCATCAGGGTGGCGTAGGGACCGTTGACGATATGGGTCAGGTCGAGAATGCGGACATCGTCCAGGGCTCTGAGCATGTCTCCCTCCTTCAGGGGCAGGTGGATTATACGCCATCGACCGGGGGCAGGGATACCGGCGCGGCGCTCTTGTCTTGGCCAAAGAATTCGGTCACAGTCCATCCGTCACACGAGGGGCCGCTATGAGGGATGCCATCTCGCCACACGATCTCCGTCGGGCGTTGGTCCGTATGGGACTGCTCAAAGCAGGCGTTCGGCCCGCCTTGCAGCCGCTGAGCGGTGGGGTCTCGTCCGATATCGTCCGGGTCGATCTTGCCGACGGACCGCTCTGCGTCAAGCGCGCCCTGCCTCAACTGCGGGTTGCGGCAACCTGGCGGGCGCCGGTGGAACGCAATACGTTTGAGGTCGAATGGATTCGGACCGCAGCCCGTTTTGTTCCCCACGGCGTACCGCAGATTCTCGGTGTGGATCGAGAGGCCGGCCTGTTTGCAATGGGCTATTTTGATCCCCAGGCGTATCCGGTGTGGAAACTGCAGCTGCGCGACGGCATTATTGAGATCGAGACGGCTCGGGCCGTGGCCAGGTGTCTGGCGTGCATACATGCCGGCACCGCAAACGATGCACAACTTGCCGCTCGCTTTGCCACCGATCATATTTTTTATCCGATCCGATTGGAGCCCTACCTGTTGGCTACGGCTGAACAACACGCCGATTGTGCCGAGGCGTTGAGAGGCGTGGTCGAGACGACGGTGGCCAACAAACGAGTGCTGGTTCACGGTGATGTAAGTCCTAAGAATATTCTGGTCGGACCCCACGGCCCGGTGCTGCTCGATGCGGAGTGCGCCTGGTACGGTGATCCGGCCTTTGATCTCAGCTTTTGTCTGAACCACTTGCTGCTCAAGTGTATGTGGCGACCCCACTGGAGCGAGCGCTACCTGGCCTGTTTTGACAGCCTGGCCGACACCTATCTGGCCGGGGTCAGCTGGGAATCCGCGACCGCGGTCGAGGCCCGAGCGGTTCGTCTGTTGCCGGGGCTCTTGCTGGGGCGCATTGATGGCCGCTCGCCGGTTGAGTACATCACCGCTGAGGCAGACCGCCGTCGCGTCCGCACGCTTGCCAAGCGCCTCCTGCTGCGCCCAGTCGCGAGTCTGGCCGCCTTGCGGCAAATCTGGGCGCAGGCAATGGAGCGGGAGAGCGCATGAGTGAGACGAGGATCAGCGCGGTGACCGGCCGACGGGTGTGGGATTCGCGTGGCCGTCCTACGGTCGAGGCCGAGGTTCGTCTGACCGGCGGCGCAATTGGTCGGGCGATTGCGCCGGCTGGAGCTTCGCGCGGGAGCCATGAGGCGGTCGATCTGCGCGACGGAGGAGTGCTGCTGGGCGGTCTGGGAGTCGAGCAGGCCGTACACAATCTGCGTGATGCCATAGGCCAACAGCTCCTGGGCCTGGATGCGAGCGATCAGGCCGGGGTGGACGCGGTTCTGATCGCTCTGGACGGCACGCCCAATAAAAAACGCCTTGGTGCCAACGCCCTGATTGCCGTGTCCATGGCGGTTCTGCACGCGGCCGCTCAGGCTGCCGGCTTGCTCCTGTGGCAGTATCTGTCTGGGGGGAAACCGGTCCGGCTGCCGCTGCCGGAGATTCAAATTTTTGGTGGGGGGGCACACGCCGGCCGCCGGGTCGATATTCAAGACTTCATGGTGATGCCTGTCGGGGCGATCAGCTTTGACCAAGCTCTGGTCATGACCGCCGAGGTCTACCGCGCCGCAGGACAACTGATGGCGGCCGATGGCCGTCTGGCCGGGGTGGCTGACGAGGGTGGCTGGTGGCCGCTGTTTGCCTCAAACGAGGAAGCCTTGAGCTGTCTTGTGCAGGCCATTGAAAACGCCGGCTATACACCCGGCGAGCAGGTGGCGATTGCCCTTGACGTGGCTGCCTCGGAGTTTGGCTCGGCCGCTGGTTATGTATTGGGCCTGGAACACCGGCAGCTTGATACCGACGGCCTGATTGAGCTGCTGCTGGGCTGGATTGAGCGTTATCCGATTGTCGCTGTCGAAGACCCGTTGGCCGAGGATGACCATGACGGTATGCGACGTTTTACGGCTGCGGTCGGCGACCGGGTCCAGGTCATTGGCGACGACTATCTGGTCACCGACGCCCGGCGTATCGCTCAGGCCGCCGAGCGGAAGAGCTGTAATGCGGCGCTGATCAAGCCGAATCAGGTCGGCACGATTACGGAAACACAGGCGGCGCTCGAGGCGGCCAAGGCGGCCGGCTGGAGGACGATTGTCTCGGCCCGTTCTGGAGAGAGCGAAGACGTGACGATTGTCCACCTGGCCACCGGCTGGGACGCCGGACAGCTCAAGGTCGGGTCCATCGCCCGCACCGAGCGGACGGCCAAGTGGAACGAGGCGCTCCGTATTGAGGAAGCCCTGGGGCCGGCGGCCCGCTTTGCCGGCCGGAGCGTCTTGTCGGCGGCCGACCGTAGCCTCGTATGACGGAGCCATGAAGGCGGTCCTGCACTACCGAAGCAGCCCCGGTTTTCGGGATCTGATTGCCAGTCGGACACCCGACTGGCTCGAGATTGTTGTGGTGGAGGAGGCCGACACCGGAACATTTGCTGCGGCCATGGGCGATACCGAGGTGCTGTTCCATGTACTGCAACCGGTGACCGCAGCCGTCATCCGCGCCGCCCCGCGCCTGCGGCTGATTCAAAAGATCGGGGTTGGCGTGAATACCATAGACCTGGCGGCCGCCCAACAGCGCGGGATCGCGGTGGCCAATATGCCGGGGACTAATACGCCGGCGGTGGTTGAGATGACGCTCCTGCTGATGCTTGCGACGCTCCGCCGGCTGACCGCTTTTGACACGGCAACGCGGCAGGGGCGGGGCTGGCAAACCGAGCTGACAAGCCTTGACGCCGTGGGTGAGATCGCCGGGCGGACGGTCGGACTGGTCGGCTATGGAGCGGTGGCGTCACGGCTGGCCGAGGTGCTCAACGCCCTTGGCGCCACGCTGCTCTACACCGCCCGGCAGCCCAAGGCCGGAGCCGCAGCCACATGGTGCTCCTTGTCCGAGCTGCTGCAACAGTCCGATATCGTCTCTCTGCACCTGCCCCTGACTGCACAGAGCGCAAACCTGATGAATGCCAAGACTTTCGGCCTGATGAAACCGGGCAGTATTTTCATCAACACGGCCCGGGGCGGTCTGGTGGACGAGGCGGCCCTCCTCGATGCGCTGCGCTCGGGTAGGCTGCGGGCGGCCGGGCTCGACGTGTTCGCCACCGAGCCGGTGGCAGCCCACAATCCACTCCTGGCCCTTGAGCAGGTTGTTGTCACCCCCCATATTGCCTGGCTCACTCCCCAGACTCTGGAGCGCAGTCTTGCTGTCGGCCTTGAGAACTGTCGTCGTTTGCGTGACGGAGTGCCGCTGTTACACCGCGTCGTGTAAGCGACGGGAGACAGGGGGGAGGCGCCGTAAATTGGAGTGTGGCGGACCGGCCAGCCGTGCTTAGAGCGGTTTACGATAGGTTGTAACCTGACAGTCGTCGGCGTGCTCAGCTCCCGTGCACAAGGGCGGAGCGAGACTGCGAGCCTCTTTCCTTAATTCAAGAGACCTGAACAATCGTAGAGGCCATGTTCTCCGTTTTTGAACATAAGCTCCAATTTGTAATCATCTGTTGGAAAGACCTTTGAAACTCTTGGATTCATCAGATCACCTCAAAGGCTCAATTTTGTAAGGCTGCTGGCCAGATACGGCGAGTTCCGAGTCCGCCAGGAGTTTGTCTGTGTGTCGCTCTATATGCGGTAGCGTCCGAGTTTGC
>WTHE01000588.1 GCA_011523315.1 Candidatus Binatota bacterium | reverse complement strand
CTGGACGAGACCACGATGCAGCCGGCCAGGTTGGTCAGCGCCCGGCATGAGGCGTCAACCGTGTTGGGACTGCCGACCACCCAGCCGCCACCATGAAAATAGACCAGCACCGGAAACGGACCGTCGCCCTCCGGGCTGTAGATACGTACCGCCTGGGGGCCGGCCAGGCCCGGAATCTTGCGGTT
The DNA here is from genome assembly GCA_011523315.1 of Candidatus Binatota bacterium. Lineage (GTDB taxonomy): Bacteria > Desulfobacterota > Binatia > Bin18 > Bin18 > JAAXHF01. The sequence continues at coordinate 3,788 of WTHE01000588.1, read as the reverse complement.
TTCGACCGCGCCGACCGCCTCGGGTTCGGCCGCCGGACCGCGCATGTCTTCCATCAGGGCACGCGCCTGCTGGGGCGGCAGGGTGTGCAGCGGCGGAATAGTATCGTTCATGACCGTCAGGGCTTTTTGGACCTCGGGATGGAGTGGCATGCCGGGATTCTCCTGTTGTTCAGGCGTGGACAAACTCACCGACCAGTTGGCTGAAGGCGTCGGGCTTTTCCAGCGGCGGACAGTTGCCGCACTCGGGCAGGACTTCGAGACGTGCGCCGGGAATCGCCTGCTGGTAGCGCTGGCCGCACTCGAGCGGCACAATCCGGTCGTCGCGTCCCCAGACGACCAGGGTTGGGATGTTCAGCCGCGACAGCAGGTAGGGCAGGCTGCGGTCGTACATATACGGCTTCCAGCAGTAGCGCACCACGGTTTCCTGGTTTTGGGTCAGAATAGTGCGCTCTTCCCTGGACGGCTTGCGGCCGAACAGCTCGTCGTATTCGGGCACGTTTTTGGGCTCGAAGTAGGTCAGCTGACGTGTGCCCTCCAGACCGTGCAGAAAAATATCGGTAATCTCGCCCTGCTGGGGCTGGATGCCGGCCGCATCGACCAGAATCAGCCGGTCGATCAGCTGGGGACTCATGACCGCCATTTCAGCCGCCAGCCAGCCGCCGATGAAGTGGCCGCCGAGGGCGGTTTTCTCCAGCCCCAGGGCCTGGACCAGCCACAACGAGAAGCGCGCCAGATCGAAAAAGCTCTCGACCCAATCCGGCCGCTCGGACGCGCCAAAACCCGGCAGGGTCGGCGCATACACGGTACACTGCTCGGCCAACTGGTCGTGGTAGCGACGCCAGCCCAGGCTGCCCTCGATACTGTGGAACAGCACCAGGGGGTCGCCCTGCCCGCCCTTCAGGAGCTGGATTTTCGCCCCGGCCACCTCGACAAACTCTTCTTGGTATGGTGTTGGCATGCTGGTCTCCCTATGGTGCTTGCTCAAACGGTCCGGGCAGGCCGAGTTCCTGGCCCATTTCCCTGACTGCCGGCAGCACTTCCTTTTCCATCAGTTGCAGGCAGCGCATGGTGTCCGCGTGGTTGATCGTGCCGTCGTTGGTCCACACGCCCAGGATGCCCGGCCGGACCTCGGTCAGCATCTGGCGGATCTTTTTGATGACGGTGTCCGGGCTGCCGACGATGACCCGGTTACTCTCGACCACCTTGTCCCAGCCGGCGGCGTCAACCCCGCCGTACAGCGGGTCGGGACGCAGCGAGTGCTTGTACTGCTCGATCAGGCGCCGGGTGCCCTCGCGCGAGTTGTAGCCCGGCGGGGCCATGAAGTCGCCGGGCAGCGGCACCCGGCCGACGCCGGCGTTGCCGACCAGAAATCCCTCGCCGACCTCATAGGCTTTTTCGTCCGTGTCCTGGACGTGGATGCGCACCAGATAGCCGAAGTTCTGCGGCCCCGGGCTATAGCCGACCTCGGCGGCGGCCTGGCCGTAAATCTCCATCATGTCCAGGGTGACCTGGGGGTCGGTCTCCAGATAGATGTACGGATAGTGGTGCCGGGCGCACCACACCAGGGTCTCGGGGCTGCCGACGCCCGGAATCCAGATCGGCGGGTGGGGGGCTTGGAGGGGCCGTTCAAAGGGATTGACGACCCGGTAGTGGTAGTGCTTGCCCTCCCAGCGAAAGGGGCCCGGCGTGGTCCAGGTTTTGATGATCAGGTCGTGAGCCTCCTGGAAGCGCTCGCGGTTGTAGGCCGGGTTGGTGTTGGTCGCCCAACTCTCAATGCCGGTGCCGCGCACAAAGCCGGAGATCAGCCGCCCGCGTGAGATCATGTCGATCTCGGCCAGCTCCTCGGCCAGCCGAATCGGATTGTCAAAAATCGGCAGCGGGTTGCCGAGCAGCACAATTTTGGCGTTTTTGGTCGTGCGGGCCAGGATGGCGGCCTCCAGGTTCATGGCCGCGCCCATGCACGTCGGCGTGTTGTGGTGCTCGTTGAGCATCAGGCCGTCAAAGCCGATCTCGTCCGCGTACTCGTACTCGTCGAGGTACTCGTTGTACATGTCCGCACCCAGGCCGGGGTTGAAATGCGAGTTGGGAAAGGTCAGACGCACGGAGCTACGAAAGCTGTTCCGGACATCCTCTTCGGTGTACGCCACATAGGCGCGTTCGGTGAACCGCATCAGAAACATAGCTGGCCTCCTCTGTGTGCTCAGGCTGGACACTGCTGTCGATGCGGCGCTGGTCGGCGTCCAGCCTGCCAGAACACTACCCCGGCTGGCGGGCACATGGCAAGCCGATGAACGCTTGGAGTTCGTCCGGTTGTTCGGGCCAACAACCGCCCTGAACGCAGGGATACCGCCATCTATGAGGCCCCCCTTCCTGCTCAGCTCGGCCAACCAACAAGAGATATTCCGTGTTCTCCGCCTCCGGCCAGTAGGCGGTGACGGTCCGGCCTATGCGGAACAGGTCCCTGAGTTTATCCGAGAGCCATTCTTGCCTGTCTTGGTTGCCCTCTTGAGCAAACACTGCCCAGTCATAAGAAATCGCCACTTTTAACGGTGCACGTCTCATGAGCAGTTTGTATAGTTCTTCGCCACATGGCCAAGACGCGGCGATGAGTTTCTGTGGGTCGCCCCGCCGCTGCATATTCCCAACGCGGTCGGCAGCCCGCTCAACCCTTTGGCCATTAAATAAAAAAGCCGTCCCGCAGGACGGCTGTGCCGGCCGGGGACGCGTCGCCGTCCTCGGCCGCTCTGATCGGCTGCGACGGCCTATCTGGCCAGTGCCCGCAGGCGCGCAATGCGCTCTTCCAGCGGCGGGTGGGTGCTGAAGAAGCGAGCGACCGACTGACCGCTCAGCGGGTTGACGATGAAGAAGTGTGAGGTCTGGGGCGAGGCGTCCATCGGGATGCGCTCGGCAGCCAGGCCGAGCTTTGACAGCGCCGAAGCCAGCCCGAGCGGATCGCCGCTCAGCGCCGCCCCGGTCCTGTCCGCAGCAAACTCGCGTGTGCGTGAAATTGCCATCTGAATAATCATGGCCGCCAGCGGGGCCAGAAAGGCCATCACCAGCATGCCGAACATGCCCCCGCCGTCTTCATCGTCATCACTCCGACCCATGCCGAAAATCGCCGCCCACTGGGCCATATTGGCCAGCATCATGATCACCCCGGCCAGGGTGCCGGCGACCGAGCTGATCAGAATATCGCGGTTTTTGACGTGGGCCAGCTCGAGGGCCAAGACCCCGGTCAGCTCGCGCTCATCCATCAGGCGCAGAATCCCCTGGGTCACGGCCACGGCCGCATGGTTCGGGTCGCGGCCGGTCGCAAAGGCGTTGGCGCCCTCGGACGGAATGACGTACAGCTTGGGCATCGGCAGCCCGGCCCGCACAGTCAGATTGTGCACGATGCGGTGCAGCTGCGGCGCCTGAGCCTCGCTCGCCTCCTGCGCCCCGTACATGCGCAGGACAATCTTGTCCGAGAACCAATAGCTGCCGAAGTTCATGACCACGGCAAAGATAAAAGCGATCACCAGACCGCCCTGGCCGCCCATGTACTGACCGAAAAGCAGGATCAGTCCGGTCAGGGCCCCCAGCAAAAGTGTCGTGCGTAGCATCAATCAGCACCTCCGTGGCGAAGTCTTACTATTACGGTAAGATCGCGCCCTGGGGCTGTCAACTCGGGTCACACGGAGGTAGTGTCTCAGTTTGCCACTGATTGCTCGTCTCCTCCCCAGCGGCCCGCTCCGAGGGCGGTCGCCACGTCGAGCAAATCCCCTTTTCTCAAAGGGGGAAGCCTGTCC